>JBPCJY010000089.1:0-9120 GCA_051004815.1 Ktedonobacteraceae bacterium | reverse complement strand
TGACTGACATCGCGTCTGTGTTGCGCCTGCTCTTTTCGCGGATCGGTAAACCCTACGTGGGCTCTGCAAATGCGTTTTCCTTCAACGATCCCCAGGGCATGTGTCTGGAGTGTAATGGGCTTGGCCGTGCCGACTGGATCATTGACATGGGTCCAGAAGGCGGCAATAAAGGTGGCACGGTGATCTTCGAAGGTACACCACGCGAACTGCTCGGCGCAAAGCACTCGCTGACGAGTAAGTACCTGTGATTCCCGCTGGAATGTGCTAACTCTAGATAGCAGCTATTATAGCTGAGCTAAATTCGCTCAACTGCCGCTATGAACGAAGCTTCGGCAAAGGTCTCAGCTTTAAAGGCTCATCCTCCCTACATTGTTTACTCCTCTGAGGAACAGTTACGCTGTATGATACTATGCTAGAAAATTATGGTCAAACTGACCAATGACGCAAGCGCAACAGAGATGTATGCTCAAGACCTGACTTGCAGCTCGGCTCGTGTAGTATAGTTACAGATAGGAGCAGCGATGGATGAACGCATTTGGCACATTCTAGCGCAAATTCCTGGGTGGGGCGATAGCGACCTCGTTGTGGCTCCGCTGCTTGGTGGCATTACCAACCAGAACTATCGCGTGGACAATGGCAAAGAAACCTTTGTCTTGCGTGTTGGGGGACAGGGTACGCACCTGTTGGGTATCGACCGTGGTCGCGAACATGCTTGCACCGCTATCGCCGCACAGCTCGGCATTGGTGCTGAGGTCATCCACTTTCTCGCCTCTGAAGATGTGCTTGTTACCCGCTTCATTGTTGGCAAGGGCATTACGCCCGAAACCGCGGCACAACCAGAGACGCTCAAGCGTATCGTGGACGTGCTCAAACGCTATCATGCAGGCCCAGCCTTCCCTGGCCGCTTCTCCCCTTTTGAGACAGTGTATAACTACCACACGCTGGCCCTGGAACACGACGTGGATTTTCCCGCTACAATACCGCAGGTATTCGCGTTGATGGAACAGATCAAGGCGGCACTGGGGCCGCTCCAACAGCCAAAACCATGTCACAACGACCTGCTCGCCAGCAACTTTCTGGATGACGGTCAGAACATCTGGCTGCTGGATTGGGAGTATGCTGGTATGGGTGATATCTTCTTTGATCTGGGCAACTTTGCCGTGAACCAGGCACTCTCCTACCAGCAGTGCGAACTGCTGCTCGCCTATTATTTTGGCGCAGTGCGCCCCTCTGACCTCGCGCATTTGCACCTGATGCGGCTCGGTTCAGACTTGCGTGAGTCGTTCTGGGGCTTCTTGCAGATCGGTATCTCCGAACTTGATTTCGACTATCGCGAGTACGCCCAGCACCATCTCAATCGCTTCCTGGAAAACGTTGCCACGCCACAATACTCGCAATGGTTACATGCTGTACACAGCGCCTGACCCATTTCTAAGAAATTACATACACGTTCCTTTTCCATTTTGATGCAATAAGGAGATCTTTCATGCAAGATTCAGCCCAGGTCGTTATCATCGGCAGCGGTATCGCTGGCTCCAGCATCGCCTATCATTTGACGAAGTTGGGTTGGCGTAACATTGTTGTGCTGGAGCAAGGGCCGCTCATCAGCGGCACGACATCACACGCTCCTGGTCTGGTGGGACAACTGCGCTCATCGGTCAGCCTGACCAGGATGCTGATGTATAGCGTCGAACTGTACAAACAGTTGCAGGTCGATGGTCAAGCGGGCTATGCCGAGGTGGGAAGTTTGCGCCTGGCCTCGTCGAAAGAGCGCATGGCAGAACTGCGGCGACAGGCAGGTTTCGCTAAAGGCGTTGGACTGGCCGTCGAACTGATCAGTGCCAACGAGGCACAACGCCTGTTCCCTTTGATGAGCCTGGACGGCGTTGAAGGGGCGTTATATCTGCCGACAGACGGTTCCGCACGCGCCCCCATCCTGGCCGAGGCCATGGCGAACGCGGCCCAGGAGCGAGGCACAAGCTTCTATCCGCACACTCGCGTCACCGGCATTGCTATCCAGCACGGCCACGTACAGGCGGTAGACACGACGCAGGGACGTATTCAAACGGAGATCGTGGTGGTCGCAACGGGTGTCTGGTCTCCGCTCATCGGGCGCATGGCCGGTATCTCCATCCCACTTATTCCGATGCAGCATCAATATGCCATGACCGCCCCTCTATCCGCATTGGCAGGTGATATGAGCGTACCCAATCTACGCGACCCCGACAAGCTGGTCTACTTCCGTCAGGATGGGGCATCTCTGGTGCTAGGAGGGTACGAGCGCAGCCCCGCCGCCTTCAACGTGGATGCCATTGCTGCTAATGACAATCCGACCGTGCAGCGTTTCGACCCACCACGCTTTGCTAGCTTAATGGAAGGTTGTATTGAGCGTGTTCCCATGCTCAAAAACGTTGCGCTGGTCAAGGAGGTCAACGGTTTGGAGTCGTTTACACCGGATGGTGAGTTTATCTTGGGGGAAGCACCAGGTGTGCGCGGTTTCTGGGCGGCCTGTGGCTTCTGTGCGCACGGCGTCTCCGGTTCCGGTGGTGTTGGCAAGATGATCGCGGAGTGGATCGTCGAGGGCGAACCGAGCCTTGATCTCTGGCACATGGATATACGCCGCTTCGGGGCGTATGCCGCCAGCCGCCGCTATATCTCGACGCGCACCCACGAGATTTACAGCACTTACTACGACATCAGCTATCCCGCCCAGGAACGCAGTAGTGCGCGTAAACTGCGCCTCAGCCCCGTCTACAACCGCCTGGAAGAACTGGGAACGGTCTTTGGCGAGAAAGCGGGTTGGGAACGTCCCAACTGGTTCACTGCCAATGAACACCTGGCAGAGGGGCAAGATTGGCCGCGACCCGATGGCTGGGCCGGTCGCTACTGGTCGCCCGCCATTGGGGCCGAGCATCAGGCCACCCGTGAGCGCGTCGCTATGTTCGACGAGACCTCGTTTAGCAAAATCGAGGTGTTGGGGCCGGGTGCGGTAACGTTTCTACAGCGCATCACCGACAACCAGATGGATCAGCCCAACGGCACCATCACCTACACTCAGATGTTGAACACGCACGGCGGCATCGAGTGCGATCTGACTGTCACGCGCCTGGCAAGCGACCGTTTCCAGATTGTCACTGGCACCGCCTTTGGCGTCCATGATCTCTCCTGGATGCGTAGCCAGTTGTCCTTGCTACCCAATGATGGCGCGGTCTATATCAATGATGTGACTTCCAGTCGCTGTTGCATCGGCGTCTGGGGGCCACGAGCACGCGCATTGATGCAGCACGTCAGCGAAAACGATTTTTCCAATGCGGCCTTCCCCTATTTGACAGCGCAACAGGTAACTATCGGCGATATTCCCGCCCTGGCCTTGCGCGTGACTTACGTGGGTGAACTCGGCTGGGAAATCTACGCCCCGATGGAGTATGGCCTCAAGCTCTGGAACACGCTCTGGCAGGCTGGACAGGCTTTTGGCGTCGTCGCGGCTGGCTATTACGCTATTGAATCGCTGCGCCTGGAAAAAGGGTATCGCTATTGGAGTAGCGATATTCACTCCGAATACAACCCCTACGAGGCGGGGCTTGGTTTCGCGGTCAAGCTCAAAAAGGGTGATTTCAGCGGGCGCACGGCATTGGAGCGCGTCAAAGCCGAGGGCGTAAGCCGCAAACTCTGCTGTTTAACGCTGGACAATCCAAGCGCGGTAGCCCTCGGTGGTGAGCCGATCCTCGACGGTGAGCGTGTCGTGGGGCGAGTCACCAGTGGGGGTTATGGCTACACGGTGCGCCAAAGCATCAGCTACGGCTATCTGCCCATAGAATATGCCGCCCCAGGCACCATCGTAGAGGTGCAATTATTCGGTACACGCTATCGCGCAACGGTCATGAAGGAGCCGCTATACGACCCCAAGAATGAGAAGATCAAGGCTTGATCTCGTCTCTTGTTAGCACCATCACAAGTTCTGAATGTTATTGAGGATGTCATCTAGCCGCTTATGGCTTTCTGAATGGGTTTTCAAAACCAGGCTGCCCATGGTGCTAAAAAAAGTGCCAATAATAGTCAGCGTTCCGCCAATAGACGGAAAGAAAAGAAGGAGGATAACGCCAACTACCAAGGTAATCAGACAAATAATGAGAAAAAACTGTACAAGGAGAAAGGTTTCCTTTGTTTGCCGATGACTTTCTTTAGCAATAGTCAAGAGAATAGACTTGCGGGCCTGCTGCGGCACAGCATGCATTGTCTCGCGCAGAATTTGCTCTTGCTGCGGGCGAAGCCTCTGTACCTGTGAACTAGAGGTGATCAAAAGAGGGTGCTTTGTCTGCGGTTGCTGCATGTCTAGCAACGACTTCTTTTGTTCAGGCGTTAAATATTTGCCCCACGCCTCTACCAACTGTGGTATGATCTGCGGTGAAGCTTGTACTAGCGCGACAGCAAGATCAAATATGTTTGCAATCATAGCCATATCTCCTTGAGAAGATATATAAGAGAAGCTCATGCTGCCCACAAGTTTACCATAAGCGGCGCAATAAGAGAATAAGCGGGCACACAAAAGGGCAGCGTTCATGAACGCTGCCCTTTTGTGTGCCCGCTTATTCTCTTATTGCGCCGCTTATGGTAAACTTGTGGGCAGCATGAGCTTCTCTTATATATCTTCTCAAGGAGATATGGCTATGATTGCAAACATATTTGATCTTGCTGTCGCGCTAGTACAAGCTTCACCGCAGATCATACCACAGTTGGTAGAGGCGTGGGGCAAATATTTAACGCCTGAACAAAAGAAGTCGTTGCTAGACATGCAGCAACCGCAGACAAAGCACCCTCTTTTGATCACCTCTAGTTCACAGGTACAGAGGCTTCGCCCGCAGCAAGAGCAAATTCTGCGCGAGACAATGCATGCTGTGCCGCAGCAGGCCCGCAAGTCTATTCTCTTGACTATTGCTAAAGAAAGTCATCGGCAAACAAAGGAAACCTTTCTCCTTGTACAGTTTTTTCTCATTATTTGTCTGATTACCTTGGTAGTTGGCGTTATCCTCCTTCTTTTCTTTCCGTCTATTGGCGGAACGCTGACTATTATTGGCACTTTTTTTAGCACCATGGGCAGCCTGGTTTTGAAAACCCATTCAGAAAGCCATAAGCGGCTAGATGACATCCTCAATAACATTCAGAACTTGTGATGGTGCTAACAAGAGACGAGATCAAGCCTTGATCTTCTCATTCTTGGGGTCGTATAGCGGCTCCTTCATGACCGTTGCGCGATAGCGTGTACCGAATAATTGCACCTCTACGATGGTGCCTGGGGCGGCATATTCTATGGGCAGATAGCCGTAGCTGATGCTTTGGCGCACCGTGTAGCCATAACCCCCACTGGTGACTCGCCCCACGACACGCTCACCGTCGAGGATCGGCTCACCACCGAGGGCTACCGCGCTTGGATTGTCCAGCGTTAAACAGCAGAGTTTGCGGCTTACGCCCTCGGCTTTGACGCGCTCCAATGCCGTGCGCCCGCTGAAATCACCCTTTTTGAGCTTGACCGCGAAACCAAGCCCCGCCTCGTAGGGGTTGTATTCGGAGTGAATATCGCTACTCCAATAGCGATACCCTTTTTCCAGGCGCAGCGATTCAATAGCGTAATAGCCAGCCGCGACGACGCCAAAAGCCTGTCCAGCCTGCCAGAGCGTGTTCCAGAGCTTGAGGCCATACTCCATCGGGGCGTAGATTTCCCAGCCGAGTTCACCCACGTAAGTCACGCGCAAGGCCAGGGCGGGAATATCGCCGATAGTTACCTGTTGCGCTGTCAAATAGGGGAAGGCCGCATTGGAAAAATCGTTTTCGCTGACGTGCTGCATCAATGCGCGTGCTCGTGGCCCCCAGACGCCGATGCAACAGCGACTGGAAGTCACATCATTGATATAGACCGCGCCATCATTGGGTAGCAAGGACAACTGGCTACGCATCCAGGAGAGATCATGGACGCCAAAGGCGGTGCCAGTGACAATCTGGAAACGGTCGCTTGCCAGGCGCGTGACAGTCAGATCGCACTCGATGCCGCCGTGCGTGTTCAACATCTGAGTGTAGGTGATGGTGCCGTTGGGCTGATCCATCTGGTTGTCGGTGATGCGCTGTAGAAACGTTACCGCACCCGGCCCCAACACCTCGATTTTGCTAAACGAGGTCTCGTCGAACATAGCGACGCGCTCACGGGTGGCCTGATGCTCGGCCCCAATGGCGGGCGACCAGTAGCGACCGGCCCAGCCATCGGGTCGCGGCCAATCTTGCCCCTCTGCCAGGTGTTCATTGGCAGTGAACCAGTTGGGACGTTCCCAACCCGCTTTCTCGCCAAAGACCGTTCCCAGTTCTTCCAGGCGGTTGTAGACGGGGCTGAGGCGCAGTTTACGCGCACTACTGCGTTCCTGGGCGGGATAGCTGATGTCGTAGTAAGTGCTGTAAATCTCGTGGGTGCGCGTCGAGATATAGCGGCGGCTGGCGGCATACGCCCCGAAGCGGCGTATATCCATGTGCCAGAGATCAAGGCTCGGTTCGCCCTCGACGATCCACTCCGCGATCATCTTGCCAACACCACCGGAACCGGAGACGCCGTGCGCACAGAAGCCACAGGCCGCCCAGAAACCGCGCACACCTGGTGCTTCCCCCAAGATAAACTCACCATCCGGTGTAAACGACTCCAAACCGTTGACCTCCTTGACCAGCGCAACGTTTTTGAGCATGGGAACACGCTCAATACAACCTTCCATTAAGCTAGCAAAGCGTGGTGGGTCGAAACGCTGCACGGTCGGATTGTCATTAGCAGCAATGGCATCCACGTTGAAGGCGGCGGGGCTGCGCTCGTACCCTCCTAGCACCAGAGATGCCCCATCCTGACGGAAGTAGACCAGCTTGTCGGGGTCGCGTAGATTGGGTACGCTCATATCACCTGCCAATGCGGATAGAGGGGCGGTCATGGCATATTGATGCTGCATCGGAATAAGTGGGATGGAGATACCGGCCATGCGCCCGATGAGCGGAGACCAGACACCCGTTGCGACCACCACGATCTCCGTTTGAATACGTCCCTGCGTCGTGTCTACCGCCTGTACGTGGCCGTGCTGGATAGCAATGCCGGTGACGCGAGTGTGCGGATAGAAGCTTGTGCCTCGCTCCTGGGCCGCGTTCGCCATGGCCTCGGCCAGGATGGGGGCGCGTGCGGAACCGTCTGTCGGCAGATATAACGCCCCTTCAACGCCGTCCAGGCTCATCAAAGGGAACAGGCGTTGTGCCTCGTTGGCACTGATCAGTTCGACGGCCAGTCCAACGCCTTTAGCGAAACCTGCCTGTCGCCGCAGTTCTGCCATGCGCTCTTTCGACGAGGCCAGGCGCAAACTTCCCACCTCGGCATAGCCCGCTTGACCATCGACCTGCAACTGTTTGTACAGTTCGACGCTATACATCAGCATCCTGGTCAGGCTGACCGATGAGCGCAGTTGTCCCACCAGACCAGGAGCGTGTGATGTCGTGCCGCTGATGAGCGGCCCTTGCTCCAGCACAACAATGTTACGCCAACCCAACTTCGTCAAATGATAGGCGATGCTGGAGCCAGCGATACCGCTGCCGATGATAACGACCTGGGCTGAATCTTGCATGAAAGATCTCCTTATTGCATCAAAATGGAAAAGGAACGTGTATGTAATTTCTTAGAAATGGGTCAGGCGCTGTGTACAGCATGTAACCATTGCGAGTATTGTGGCGTGGCAACGTTTTCCAGGAAGCGATTGAGATGGTGCTGGGCGTACTCGCGATAGTCGAAATCAAGTTCGGAGATACCGATCTGCAAGAAGCCCCAGAACGACTCACGCAAGTCTGAACCGAGCCGCATCAGGTGCAAATGCGCGAGGTCAGAGGGGCGCACTGCGCCAAAATAATAGGCGAGCAGCAGTTCGCACTGCTGGTAGGAGAGTGCCTGGTTCACGGCAAAGTTGCCCAGATCAAAGAAGATATCACCCATACCAGCATACTCCCAATCCAGCAGCCAGATGTTCTGACCGTCATCCAGAAAGTTGCTGGCGAGCAGGTCGTTGTGACATGGTTTTGGCTGTTGGAGCGGCCCCAGTGCCGCCTTGATCTGTTCCATCAACGCGAATACCTGCGGTATTGTAGCGGGAAAATCCACGTCGTGTTCCAGGGCCAGCGTGTGGTAGTTATACACTGTCTCAAAAGGGGAGAAGCGGCCAGGGAAGGCTGGGCCTGCATGATAGCGTTTGAGCACGTCCACGATACGCTTGAGCGTCTCTGGTTGTGCCGCGGTTTCGGGCGTAATGCCCTTGCCAACAATGAAGCGGGTAACAAGCACATCTTCAGAGGCGAGAAAGTGGATGACCTCAGCACCAATGCCGAGCTGTGCGGCGATAGCGGTGCAAGCATGTTCGCGACCACGGTCGATACCCAACAGGTGCGTACCCTGTCCCCCAACACGCAAGACAAAGGTTTCTTTGCCATTGTCCACGCGATAGTTCTGGTTGGTAATGCCACCAAGCAGCGGAGCCACAACGAGGTCGCTATCGCCCCACCCAGGAATTTGCGCTAGAATGTGCCAAATGCGTTCATCCATCGCTGCTCCTATCTGTAACTATACTACACGAGCCGAGCTGCAAGTCAGGTCTTGAGCATACATCTCTGTTGCGCTTGCGTCATTGGTCAGTTTGACCATAATTTTCTAGCATAGTATCATACAGCGTAACTGTTCCTCAGAGGAGTAAACAATGTAGGGAGGATGAGCCTTTAAAGCTGAGACCTTTGCCGAAGCTTCGTTCATAGCGGCAGTTGAGCGAATTTAGCTCAGCTATAATAGCTGCTATCTAGAGTTAGCACATTCCAGCGGGAATCACAGGTACTTACTCGTCAGCGAGTGCTTTGCGCCGAGCAGTTCGCGTGGTGTACCTTCGAAGATCACCGTGCCACCTTTATTGCCGCCTTCTGGACCCATGTCAATGATCCAGTCGGCACGGCCAAGCCCATTACACTCCAGACACATGCCCTGGGGATCGTTGAAGGAAAACGCATTTGCAGAGCCCACGTAGGGTTTACCGATCCGCGAAAAGAGCAGGCGCAACACAGACGCGATGTCAGTCA
>JBPCJY010000088.1:0-17690 GCA_051004815.1 Ktedonobacteraceae bacterium | reverse complement strand
CTGGTGGAGGTTTTCTGCACTCCACCAGGACAGGCACAAGGCCCCCTCACCACCGCAGCCTTATTACCTGCCCCCCAGGCAGGGTGCTGTCCCTACGCACGCCGAAAACCTATCCGTGTGAGTCTCTGGGGGCGGGGGGTTGGCTTAGAAGGAAAGGAACAGTTTATGACCAACCAGGACATTCTACACTGGCTTGAACGCGTGGCAGATGAACTGCACAAGAACGCCGCCTATTTAACACAGCTTGACTCGGCTATCGGCGATGCAGATCATGGCACCAACATGGATCGGGGCTTTCAAGCGGTGCGAGCAAAATTCCCTACTATGACCGATATGGATATGTCAACCCAACTGAAAACGGTGGGGATGACACTGGTCTCGACGGTCGGAGGTGCCAGTGGCCCATTGTATGGCACCGCTTTCCTGCGTGCAGCAACGGCTATTGCCAATAAACAAGTACTGGAAGCTGGCGACATGGTTGCCATGCTTGAGGCTTTCCTGGGTGGCATTGTTGCACGCGGCAAAGCGCGAACGGGCGAGAAAACAATGGTTGACGCGTTGACACCCGCGTTGGAGGCCGCCAAACAGGCCCTTGCGCAAGGAACATCCCTCGCGGAACTCACGGCGCGGGCCAGGGATGCCGCCGAAGAGGGAATGAAAGCCACTATTCCCATGCTTGCCACCAAGGGACGCGCCAGCTATCTGGGCGAACGCAGCATCGGACACCAGGACCCTGGTTCCACTTCAAGCTGGATTATGCTACGCAGCCTGGCCGAAGTCTGCGCCCAGGCAAGCTGACATCTGCTCGCGCACCGTGTCCTATTCCTCCATGGCACAAAGGGAGAACCACCATGACCGTGGGATTAGTTGTCGTTTCCCATAGTACGCAACTGGCAGTTGGAGTTGTCGAGCTTGTTGGGCAATTGACACAAGGCAAAACGCCTCTGGCCGCAGCCGGTGGTGGTATCAACGATATCCTGGGGACATCCCCCGATAAAATACTCGCGGCTATCCAGGCCGTTGACTCACCAGACGGAGTCCTGATATTGCTCGATCTGGGCAGTGCCATTCTCTCTGCTGAGATGGCTCTGGAAATGCTGGATGACGAGCAACGCAATCGCATCGCGCTCACCTATGCCCCCCTGGTCGAGGGTGCTATTACTGCCGCGCTCGAAGCCTCAGTGGGACATACGCTTGCCGAGGTAAAACAAGCGGCAGAAAAAGCGGCGAATGCAGGGCAACTACAACAACTCAAACCTGTCAGCACTACAGAAGAAGCACCTACCGTTAGCCCTCCCACGCCACCGCTTGCCCCAGCCGATACGTCGCCAGCCATGGAAACGTCGCTTACTATCGCCAATCCAACAGGCTTACATGCACGTCCGGCGAGCTTATTTGTGCAGACGGCGGCACGTTTTTCGGCGATGGTTCAGGTAGTGGCTCATGGGCAGCAAGCAGATGCCAGTAGTATCATAGCAGTGCTTTCGCTCGGCGTACGGCAAGGCGATACTATTACCTTGCGTGCCAGTGGTAACGACGCCGCGGAGGTAATAGAGGCTTTAAGCCAACTGGTACAGGCCAATTTCTATGAAGCAACGACACTCAGCGAAGTTGCGGCTCCAACCACCTCTGCTACTGAAGCGCAACTAGTTCCCAACATCCCACAGTCAGCAACCGAACCATGGCGCGGCATACCCACCTCGGCGGGTGTGGCACTGGCACCAGCCCTTCTTTATATCGCAAGCACACCTGATTTGCTCACAATAGCGCAACGTACTATTGTCCAGGGGCAGGTAGCAGCCGAACAAGAGTCGTTGCGCAAGGCATTGACCCAGACAGCGCAGGAGCTTACCGCCCTGGCAACACAGGTGCAGAGCAGCGTTGGGGAGGCCGAAGCTGGCATTTTTTCCGCCCAGGCCCTCATGTTACAAGACCCTTCGCTTATCACCTCTACACTCCAATTGATCGAAACAGAACATATTGAAGCGGCTGGTGCGCTGGCAAGAGTTGGAGAACAGCAGGCAAGCGCGTTAGAGCAACTCGACAACGAACTCTTCGCGGCACGAGCCGTTGATGTGCGCGACAGCATCGGGCGGGCAGTACAACATCTGCACGGTGCGGAGGTCGTTAAGCAAGACCTGAGCGCGTTGCAACAGCCCGTCATTCTGGTGGCTCGTGATCTGACCCCCGCGGACACCGCGCTGCTGCGCCCCAACGTGGTACGCGGTATCTGCACAACGCAGGGTGGGCCAACAGCGCATGCGACCATTCTGGCGCGTGCGCTTGGTATTCCGGCCATTGCTGGTCTCAACGAAGCGGCATTGCGCACCATCCATTCCGGAGATGAACTGGCTCTGGACGCTGATAATGGCTTGCTCTATCACCATCCTGCACCATCCATACGCGCCCAGTTAGAGCAACGCTTTGCCGAACAGCAGCAACAGCGTGCCGCTCTCAAGCGTGCATCTCAACAAACGCAACCACCCATTATGATCAATGGTCGCCGCATTCACCTGTTGGCAAATATTGCCAGCGAGGCAGAAGCAGAGGCGGCACGCGAATGGGGTGCTGAAGGGGTGGGATTGCTGCGCACAGAGTTTCTTTTTGCCACGGCCACAACCTTGCCAGGGGTAGAGGAGCAGCGCGAACGCTACAGCAGCATTTTCCGCGCTTTTCAGGGCAACGCTTCGCGCCAAAGTGGCCCGATAGTGGCTCGCACGCTGGATGTTGGTGCGGATAAGCCACTCCCCGCGCTGGATGCCATGCTCGGCCCAAATGTAGAGGCCAATCCGGCCCTTGGTCTGCGCGGTATCCGTATCTCCCTGGCGCATCAACTACTGCTTGAACAACAACTGCAAGCCCTTCTGCTCGCCGCTGCCGACACCCATGTACCACTACATATCATGTTCCCCATGATTACGACTGTTGAAGAATTGCGGACTGCGCGAGCAATCTTTGCTCGTGTATACGAAAACGTGCGGGAGAAAAATGTTACTTTGTCCGCGCAAGTAGCCATTGGCATCATGGTTGAGGTACCGGCAGCGGCGATTATGGCACCAGAACTGGCAACGCTTGCCGACTTCTTCAGCATTGGGGCCAACGATCTGCTACAATATACCCTGGCCTGTGATCGCACCAACACGGCAGTTGCGCATCTCTATAATCCGATGCAACCATCCGTGCTGCGGCTCATTCACCAGGTGACCGAGGCTGGGCGGCAGGCGGGTAAGCCGGTGGCGGTATGTGGTGAGATTGCCAGCGATGTGCGGCTGGCTCCAGTGCTGGTAGGTTTAGGGGTAGATGAACTGAGCATGACGCCAACTGCCATCCCTGCCGTCAGGGCAATCCTTACCCGCAAAGCGCCGGAAGCAATAAGCGCACTTGCCGAAAAAATCCTCCAGCTGAGTACTGTGGACGAGGTAGTGCAAGCGTGCGAAGAGTTTCAAGCGTGAAAACAGGGAAGGGATATAGTGTCATGCAAAAGTTTGGTACGTTCAGCAAGAATGCATCGCAGAAAGACATAGCACGAATTGTACTCGCGATGCTCTTTATCGGTGCTTCCACCCTCCACTTTACCAGTGACGCGGAGTTGCGGATCATACCAACTTTTCTGCCATGGCGGCGAGAGGCCCTCTATATCACCGGGGTATGTGAATTGCTGGGCGGCATCGGGCTGCTCATACCGCGCTTCAAACGTCGCGCCGCCTGGGGATTGGCGGCATTGTTGGTGGCAATCTTTCCGGCCAACGTGTACCATGCCGTCAGCAATATCGAACTTGGGGGGATACTGAATACCCGGCTCTATCATTGGGTACGGTTGCCTTTCCAGGCTGTCTTCATAGTGTGGGCTTTGTGGTCTACTAGTGATACAGGTGAGGTTAGGGAGACGGGCCGATACATCGGCGATGGGCGCGATAAATCGGCCCCTACGCTACCTTTAAGTCAGTAGCCTAGCAAGCTTTGCAGTTCTTTCTCGGATTGTTTGCTGAGAGGAATCATTGTTTCTTGTTTGTCGTTCAGTTGCAAGGTGTAGCTGTTACGCGTAAATTGAATTACGGCCTTGATGTGCTGCAAGTTGACGAGGTAGGCGCGGTGAGCCTTGAAAAAGCCACGACCAGCGAGGCGAGTTTCCAGTTCTTGGAGTGTGAGGTTGGTGGTCGCTTCCTCGGTGGCTGTACGCAAATAGGTCTTGCCGTCACAGCTGGTGGCAAAGAGGATGTCACCGGGGTCATAGAGGAGGATGCGGTCGTCTTTGCGTGCTGGCACTTTAAAAGGGGTGATGCGTTCGGGCGCGAGCGGTCCCTGTCCTTGACCTGTTTCGATGGTACGCGTGTTGACAATGCGCCCATCTTCTAGCTCCACTATTCGCGTACAGCACTTGCCGGCCCAGAAGAGGTCTTCATCGGTCAGCAGGACAGCCGCACCATCGCTGGCAGCCTGGGTGATGAGGCGAGCAAAAAGCAACTGTGTGTCCATGTCAGTGCGTATGATGGGCTGATCGAGCAGCAAGAGCGACGGTTTGCTGACGAGCACCCGTGCAAAGGCCAGACGACGCTGTGCGGAGGGAGAGAGCCTGGTGACTGGTTTGTGCGCTTGATCGCTCAGTCCAACGAGAGCAAGCACTTCATTCATACGGCTCTTGGGAATGTGGTGCATCTGACAATAAAATTCCAGGTTTCCCTGTGCGGTCAGCCGTTCGTACAACAAGTCTTCCTCAAAAAGGACAGCGACGCATTTCCGCGCTGTGGGCGTAGAGATATGCTGCCCATCGAGCATGATGCTGCCGCCGCCAAGTGGTAGTACGCCGGAGAGCAAACGCACCAATAAGCTTTTGCCGCTGTTGAGCGACCCAATGACGGCTACTATCTCGCCCGCATTAATATCAAGCGCATCTATAGAGAGGGCAGTGTGGTTCTCAAGCACTTTTTCCAGCCGCCGTACCTGTAACATACTCAGGATGCCTCCACTATGACGCATTTCTTGTTCATTATGCGTTATAAATTTCGAGCTTATTGTAACACAGAGGTACTCCATTCATTGCCACTTTCGCTCCATTCGTCCGAATTCTTGTCCATTCATCCTGCTATTTGCGCCGCTTAACCCTGGGGAATCTCCATTCAGCCATTTTTTGTAGCGGCAACATTTTTCCTATGTTACAGTTTTTTCAGACGATAAGAGAGGCCATAAGAGGCCGCAATATATCGCAACCTGTAAGTAAGGAGAAAAAAGCGTGGAACTCAATGCAAACTATAACAATCGGGCGACGACACCTTTACCGCTGGGACGAGCGATGCGCGAATTACCAAGCCAATATATGAAAGTGCTAACGCGGCCAGGAGTACAAACCTTTGCCGAGGAAAAGGGCAAGGCCAGTTGGGGCAGCATCTGGCTACAATTGATTGGACTGGGCATTAGCAGTGCTATCCTGGAAACTCTGGGGTTGCTGATCTCGCCGCCGGTGTTCAGTAGTGCCGTCAGTGCGGGACTGAGCCAGGCAACGTTGTTGAGCGTGACGATGGTCTTTCTCGCCATCGCTACGATTGTCTTGACGCCGGTTTCGTTCTTGGTGGGCGGGGCGATCATCTTCTGGATCGCGAAGGCCTTTGGCGGCAAGGGCATCTATCGAGAGCAAATCTATACGACAGTGTTGTTTGGCGTGCCACTTGTCGTGCTCAGCTACCTGCTTTCCTTAATCCCGGTGGCGGGGATATGGCTGATTTACACGCCGCACATCTACAGTCTTGTGCTCTTGTTGCTAGCGTTGAAGGCTGTACATCGTTTTGGTAAAGTAAAGGCGTAGGACATGGACACTTCTATGCCGATGATTGAAGCGTGCGAACTGCGACGTAGCTTTAAGGCAAAAGAGGCTGTGGCAGGTATCAGCTTTAGTACACGGAGGGGTGAAATCTTTGGCTTGCTCGGACCGAATGGTGCGGGCAAGACCACCACCATTCGCATGTTGACGGGACAGATCGACCCCAGCAGTGGGAGTGCTGTGGTAGCGGGCTGCGATGTCGTCAAGGAACGAGCGCGACTGAAGCAACGCATAGGGGTCGTCTTTGAAGAGCAAAACTTGTATGAGCGGCTTTCAGCCTGGCATAACCTGGAGTTTTCTTGCTGGTTGTATGGGTTGCCCAATAGCAGAATTGACGAAGTGCTTGAGCTGGTACGACTGCGTGACCGCGCCAGGGATGGCGTACACACCTTCTCTAACGGAATGAAGCAGCGCTTGATGATCGCTCGTGCTTTGCTACACCGACCACCGATGCTCTTTCTCGATGAGCCGAGTCGCGGACTCGACCCTATCTCCGCTCGCGAGGTACGTCAGGCCATTCAGCAACTATGCGCGGAAGGGATGACCATCCTGCTCACAACGCACTTGATGGAGGAGGCCGATCAACTCTGTCACCAGGTGGCCTTCATTGTTAACGGGCGACTCGTCGCGAATGACACACCACGCAACCTGAAAATCGCCCATAGGCAACACGAGATGAGCGTTACAGTAGCAGAAGAGGGTCAGACGAAGGGGCATGAAGGCCAACCATGGCGGGAAGTAACTTTGCATTTCGACGATGTTGCCGATCAACAACAACTGGCACAATGGATGGCAGAGGGCAAAGTGCTGACCATTCACTCGCATGAAGCCACGCTGGAAGAAGTTTTTATCGAGGTCACCAGTGTCACAGGTGTGCGCCCGGTATAATGTCCAGCAATAAGGAGTACGTATCATGCATATACGCAATATTCTCGCCATCGCTCGCAAGGATGCGCTGGATATTCTGCTGAATAAGACAACGCTCTACTTTCTGCTCAGTCCGATCCTGTTGGCGATCTTATTCGCCATTATTAGTGGCTTGCTGGCTAACAGAGTCTCAACCTCCAGCCTGCTGATCTATAATCCGGGCCATTCGGGCGTGGAGCAGTTTGTGAGCAGCGTTGTTTCGAGCAGTGGGCCAATCACCCATGCCAATTCAGCCGAAGATGTCGCGGCGGCTTTTGGAACACAAGGGGCGCATAAAAATACGCCTTATGTGTTGGGATTAGTGGTGCCTGCTGATTTTGACAATAGTTTGCGGGCTGGCAACCATCCGCAACTTACGCTCTATCTCAATGGAGACTACCTGGGGGACAACGATCAACAGGTGCTGGAACATGCCATCTCCGATTATGCACGCAATATTACCAATCCGCAAACGCCGCTCAGTTTCTCCGTCACGAGCATCAATCCACCGGCGGCCAGCAATTTCGCGCAAGATTATTCTCGTCGCTACGCCATGGCGGGACTGCTCTACTCGCTCACTATCGGCATTGCCTTCGTTCCTGGCCTGTTAGTGGAGGAGAAGGAGAAGAAAACGATGCGTATGCTGATGGTCTCACCGGCATCATGGGGTGATATCGTGATGGGCAAGCTGCTGGTAGGGCTGGGCTATCAACTACTGATCTCTTTGATTGTGCTGCTGATTCAGGGTGGTTTTGTGGGACAGGTGCCACTGGTTTTGCTCTTTACGCTCATTGGTTCAGCCTTTGGGCTGGTGTTGGGCTTGCTGTTCGGCAGCATTTGTAAGACGAATGGGAATGTGGGTGTCTTCGTTGGTATCGTCAGTCTCGCCTATAGCCTGCCCTCATTAGTGCTGGGGCCGCTCTATGTCATTGTGCAGGGCAGTCCTTTTGAGCAAGCTATGAAGGTGTTGCCCACCTATTATATGGCCGATGGCATTCTTAAAGCGATGATGAACCAGGCCACGCCAGATAACGTGCTGCTGGATATCGTCATTCTGGTTGGTGGTACGGTCGTGCTGTTCTTTGCCGCCATTTGGACGCTCAATCGGCAGTCGGCGGTAGTGGGGGCGATATAGTTAAGACACACCACACACTCCCCGCCACCAGGACACCCGCAAGGGGTGTCCCTACTATGGACGAAGCGGCTTCGCTGATGCGTTCGTCCATGGTAGGGGCTTGGAGGAGCGGTTTAGGGGAATATTGTGTGCTCCTTTTTGGGTTAGTAGCTATAGAATATATAGTGTAAACTCAGGAGGAGCTTTTTTATGTCTGTTGTGCCTCACGTTCATAATGCTAATGATATATCTCAGGGAGGGGAGGAGGGGCAGCAAGTTCCGGCTCTCTTTCGACCATTGATGCTGCGTGGCATTACATTGCGCAACCGGATCGGGGTTTCGCCGATGTGCGAATACTCTTCAACTGATGGCTTTGCTACAGATTGGCATCTGGTGCATTTGGGAAGTCGTGCGGTTGGTGGGGCCGCGCTCGTGATGACTGAGGCAGCGGCGGTTGAGGCGCAAGGACGCATCTCGCCCGAAGACCTGGGTATTTATCGGGATGAGCATATGGAGATGTTATCCCGTATCGCTAGCTTTATACGCGAACAGGGGGCGGTGGCGGGGATACAGCTAGCCCATGCTGGTCGCAAGGCCAGCACCTATCGGCCTTGGAGCGGTAAAGGTGAGGTTCCTGCCGAGAAAGGTGGATGGCAAACCATCGCTCCCAGTGCCGAACGCTTTTCGTCCAACTATCCACTGCCTACGGCGATGACGCAAGCGGACATGGCCGAGGTGATACAACATTTCCAGGAGGCAACGCTGAGAGCGTTGAAAGCTGGCTTTCAGGTGATTGAGATTCATGCCGCTCACGGCTATCTTTTCCACGAATTTCTCTCGCCGCTCTCCAATCTGCGCGATGATGAATATGGTGGGTCACTGGCGCAGCGGATGCGTTTCCTGATAGAGACGACCGACGCTATCCGTTCTGTTTGGCCGGAGGAACTGCCTTTGTTGGTGCGAATTTCCGCCAGCGATTGGACGGAGGGTGGTCTGACCATCGTGGATTCTGTTGAGGTTGCCCGTACACTCAAAGCACATGGGGTTGATCTGATCGATGCCTCGTCGGGTGGCAATGTCGCTACTGCTCGCATACCGACTGCTCCTAACTATCAGGTGCCGTTCGCGGAACAAATCCGGCGGGAGGCGGGTGTGGCTACTGGAGCTGTGGGTCTCATTACTAAGCCCAAGCAGGCTAACAAGATTGTGCTGGACGGTCAGGCGGATATGGTTTTTCTGGCGCGTGAATTGTTGCGCGATCCTTATTGGCCACTGCGGGCCGCTCGTGAGTTGGGATATAATGTTGCATGGCCTGTGCAATACGAACGGGCGAAGATCTAAAGGAGATCAAGGCGGAGGTCTTGTGAAGCAGGAGTCACTGATGAGTTTTGAAGAGTACCTCGCTCTTGTCGAGCAGGACCCCGAACACGCCTATGAATATCTAGATGGCCGGGTCTACATGATGATGGGTGGCAGCCCTGATCATGCGATCATCGGCTCCAACCTGAATGGGCTGCTACAAAACTTTCTGCGTGGTCGCCGCTGCATTGTCTACAATTCAGATGTCTACGTGCAACTCTCTGAGCAGTACCGTGTCTGCCCTGATGTGACGGTGAGTTGCGATCCACGCGATCGCGGCGCGCAAGAAGTCATCCGCTATCCCTCTCTGGTGGCTGAAGTCCTCTCGCCCTCCACCGAAGCACGAGATCGCGGTCAGAAGTCTTTTCGGTATCGTTCCTGCCCCAGCATGCAAGAATACCTGCTGATCAGTTCTGAGTTTCCCCTCGTCGAAGTCTTCCGCCGCGAGAAGCAGGGATTCTGGTCGCTCTATACGCTGGGATTAAGCGATACCATCGAACTGAATAGCCTCGGCCTTCGCTTCCCGGTCGCCGATGTCTACCAGGATACCTCTTTTCTGGAAGAAGCAAACGAGTGAAGCGATATCAGGCTACACGGCAAGCGTGAAGTTGCGAATTTCGTAGCCAGTGGTCAGGTCGTTCCAGGTGAGCGTGGGAGGGTGTTGTATATGCAGGGATGGCAGGGCCAGGAGGCGATGCAGGAAGATGTCGGTCTCCTGGATGGCGAGGTATGAGCCGGGACAGCGGTGGTGTCCATCGCCAAAGCCCATGAGCATGGAGGGGATGTTGGCTCCATGAATTGTTCGCCCAGGACATAGGGATAAAGGCTCGGTGTCAACTACCGTTTCATCGGTGTTTGTGGCGTCGATGTGGATGTTAATCAGGTTGCCCGCGGGAATGATGACCTGTTGACCCGAACTTTCGAGGGTGATATCTTCGGTGGCGCGGCGATAGAGGTTGCCCACTACTGGCTCCAGGCGTAAGGTCTCATGCAGCATTTCTAAGCGTTCCTCTTCGGGGGCGAGCAGGTAGCGTTCGCGCAGTGCAGGGTGTTCCAGGAAATGCCAGGCGGCGATACTGATAAACTCGCGTGTTGTGACCATGCCTGCCGCGGCATAGGTGATACATTCGGTCAGTATTTCGGCATCGTTGTAGTTTTGTGAGATGAGGTGTGAAATTACGTCTTCCTGGGCATGCCGTTTACGAACGCGAATGGCCGGTTTGACGTCGAGCCAGAAGAAGGCCAGGGTTTGACGGTGATGGAATAATTGACGCAGCGTGGCAAGCCATTTCCATGGCAGAAGCGGTTTTCTCTTTGGCGATGATGTTGTCTGGTGAAAGAAGGCATCTAGCCGTTTGTCCATGCCAGGAAGGCGACTATTGGTGATGCCGACTACCTGGGCCGCGACCTGCACCGCCAAGGTCAAACTCAACTGGCTCAAATCAGCCCGCTGCTTGCGTTGAAGTTCGTTGACAAGTTGATCGGACAGCTTTTCCATGAACTGACGATAGCTGGAACTGACGGTTTTGGGCGTGAAGAAACGGGCTGTTTGTTTGCGCTGCTGCTGATGGGCTTTGCCTTCCATATAGAGGATCGGTCTATTTAACACCCCTGGGACATTTGCTATCTGCTCAGCATTAAAGCCCGCCTGCCTGGTAGTGTTGCTGCGCAAAATTGCTCTTGCTTCCGCGAAACCATGCACCTGCCAGATGCCCTGCTCATCACGTTCGAGTGGCTTAGCATTCGCATCTATGCTACGTGCTGCCTTCCGCTGTGACGACGCGCCATGCGTTACGGGACATTGAGCGAGAGTTTCCGCCGTTTCGTCTATTGCCTGTGCTTTTTCGGTGATAGACATAAAGTGCTGTTGTCCTTTCCGGTTTTTGCTGTGATATGTCAACGCTAATTTCGTATGTGTTACACCTTATGATATACTGTATATCATTGCGTACAAGAAAGTCAAGGAGAGGGTACAGGATTGTCATTGTTGTGGTATGCTACAGGGCATAAGAGCCTGCTTGAGCAGAGGCGGGAATATGGAGGGATACGTATGGAGATACAGGATCGGAGGGTCAGACGTACACAACACCTGTTAGCTAAAGCTTTGATTGACTTGACGCTGGAAAAGGGTTACGAGACTGTTACTATTCGTGACATTACAGAACGGGCTGATATCGGGTATGCTACTTTTTTTCGCCACTATCATGACAAAGATGAACTGCTCAAAGATGTTTTGGAGGTTGTGCTAACCGAACTGATTGATCTGCTGAGTCCAGCCATACCTGATGCCGATGCGACTACCGTTGGCTTCTTGTTATTTGACTATGTTCAGAAGCAGAGCGAGATTTTTCGTGTCCTGCTCAGGAGCCACGCGCTGCTGGAAAGTATCATCGAAAAGGCGACGCAAAACACTGCGAACGAACACTCTGCCCGCCCCGATAGCGCGGTGCCGCTTGAGATTGCCGCGCATCATATTGTGACCTCGTCCATTGCGCTGATCCAGTGGTGGCTTGACCACCAGATGCCCTATCCACCCGAACGTATGGGGGTGATCTATTACGAACTTATTACACGGCCAACGAGTGAGGTGGCATTTACTTAGTTTGATGGTTGTGACAGTTGTGACGATTGTGACAGTTGTAGCGGTTGTAGCGGTTGTAGTCCCCCACCAGGGCTTTCACTGGGAGGTTTTTTGGGGAAAGGCATCGGCGAGGGGGAATGTCATGCTGAGCGCCGCGCAGAATCTCTCGTCGGGCCGCACGCAGATTCTTCGCTGCGCTCAGAATGACAGGCGGGGTCAGCGCGTTTCCAAAAAACCTACGAGTGAAAGCACCCCAGGGTCCCGCAAGGGGTACACCTACTATGGACGGAGACGGCTCTGCGAGCCGATTCCTGTCCCTCAAGAGGGCTTCCGCTTAGGTTGACATTTCTGGTTGTGACACTTGTGACCGTTGTTTTCTTGTTGGTTGGAATGCTTCAAGTGAGGGCTTTCATCTCATCTGAGCATATGTGTTTATATATCGGCAAGGTTGGTTTTTTCTTGAGGGTGTGGGGGCTAGAGAACCACCACAGTAGGCAAGGGGAAGACATGCCAAGAACAGTTCTTGGGGAATGGGAATGTGTCAGTGGATACGTCAGAAGATGCGCCCACTTCCCGCAAGCGTCAGGTGCTCATGTCTGGTAGCAAAATGCATGCCGACGAGGTAGATATCGACGTTTCTCTCGTGGGGCGGTTGCTGGCGGCACAGTTTCCGCAGTGGGCGAAGCTTCCTATCGAGCCGGTCCACTCTGCTGGGACGGACAACGCGATTTATCGGCTCGGCTGCGACATGGCTGTGCGGCTCCCTTGTATCGAAGGTGCCACGGGCAAGTGGATACGCACAACCAGCATTGTTCACCAAAAGGTGCAAGTTGCGATGGGTTTGTTGAAATTCGGTCGCCAGGCGGCGCACATCTTCCAG
Source organism: Ktedonobacteraceae bacterium (assembly GCA_051004815.1). Classification (GTDB taxonomy): domain Bacteria; phylum Chloroflexota; class Ktedonobacteria; order Ktedonobacterales; family Ktedonobacteraceae; genus JBBQXY01. Next base: position 5,035 of record JBPCJY010000088.1, on the reverse strand, counting down.
CACACTCAGATCCGCGACCAGCAACTCCACATGTTGGTTGCCGGTCGCCTGCTTGATTGCGGCCTGCGTCGCCTCGCCTTTCGCACGGCTGCGGCTCACCAGCACCACGGTTGCGCCTCTGTTGGCAAGTTCTTTGGCCGTGACTTTGCCGATGCCCGAAGTACTCCCTGTCACTAAGCAAATCTTTCCTTGCAGATGCTTCTCCTCTGTCATGGTTGCTCACGCTTCTCTTTATGCACGAATTCCTGGCTTCTCATCGCCTGTTCGCCTGCCGAGAGGAGCAGGCACCTATTAAGCTCAAGAGTACCATCAAAACAGGGCAAATAGCAAGGTTTTTGGGGTTTTCCGCAATTTTAGAGGTTAATGAGAACGTTCGCGGCGCACTTGTGGGATCACCGTCACGATCACCGTGGTCACAAGCAGCCAGCCCCATGCCAGCCAGATGGTAGGGAAGATGCCGATATGTTGAATCAGGATGCCCGTCAATGCCAGCCCCAGCGGGCGCATCGTGCCTGGCAAAAGGCGGCAGGCACTCAACACTCTGCCTTTTAGTTCGTCCGGAATCAGTTTCAGGCGATGACTGAAGTACGGTACATCCTCAATTGGGTCAACAAGGCCAGTGCCAAATTCAATTGCGCCAAGCACAAAGAGAAAGGGCGCAAGCGCGAACAAAGGCCAGCTTAGCACAATATACCAACGCGTTAACAGAATGGATTGTCCGACCGTCAAACGCTGTTCCAGGCGGGGAGCCAGCATTGAACCCAGAATCGAACCGATGCCACCAACGGCGAAGATCAGGCCAATAATCACCGCGGAAGCATGTTGTCGCTGTGCAAGAATGATAATAATTAACGTAGTGCCGGAAAAGACAAACGCGCCTGATCCCATCAGCAACGTCATAGTGAGAATAAAGGGTTGATGCCATACCCACAGCACGCCTTCAGCGATTTCTGCCCACACTTTTCGACCGCTTGCTGTGCGTTCTCGCTGAAATGGTGTGCGGATCAACACCATCGTCACGATAGAGATGAGATAAGAAATGGCGTCTGTGATAAACGGGAACATCGCGCCCAATGTGTAGAGGATTCCCGCTAGCGATGGGCCAAACAGGGCTGTTGTGCCTTCGACAAACTCTTCTTGGGCTACGGCGGTTGAGAGTTGCGCCCGTGTGACCACCTGTGAGACAGCTGCTGTCTTTGCTAGCATGAACACAATCAACAGCGTTCCTTCAAGAAAAGCGGTGATGTACAACTGCCAGATAGTCAGATGTCCAAGAGCGAAAGCGATAGGGATGCTGGCAAGGCTCAGCGCGCGTCCGGCGTCGCACACGAGCATCACTCGTTTGCGATCCCAGCGATCCACCAGCACGCCCGCGAACAGGCTAAAAAACATGGCGGGCAGCGCACGCAAGGCCGCGACAAAGCCGGCCTGTGCAGGCGAATGAGTGACAGCCAGCACCAGCAGTGGAAAGGCGAGTTCTGAAACCGCGCCGCCAATGTCAGAAAGTGCCTGTCCGCTCCACAAGAGCATGTAATCACGATTGCGCCACAGTGATTTCGGACGGCTGGCTGCAACAAACGGTTGTTCGTTCGTTAAATTGTTCTGTGAGGTTGGCATCTGTTCTTCCTTAGTCAATAATGCACGAGGATATAGGGATACAAGGAAATTCAGGCGTCTCACATGCCACTAAAGCTCAACCGTAGGGGCCGATTCATCGCGCCCATCGCCGATGTATCGGCCCTTGTGGCATGGAAACGTAATGGCCCGGTCACACATGAGGATGAATGTTTGGTACGAGAAGTGGGAGAGAGTGTTCCAGCAGATGCGCACCATGGGGAAAGCTGCGCTGACAATTTGAGTCAGTGCAGTTCAGCGCGTCGCGTAGCACCACTTTCTGCCGCGTAAGCAAATGTGCCAGGCTTACGCGGCGAAGTGGCTCGTTTTTCTATTCCTGTTGCGGTGAATCATCCAGGCTAATTGACTTCTCATGGCTCCATGCTATCATGCCCAGTCGGGCAATGTCAATGACCTACAACTCACCCACAACGAGCAGCATCAAACCAGCAATTCTACCGATATTCCCCTATGTAGAGTGTCCATCTGACAGGTAGATGCGTGCTATTACGAGATATCCGTTTTTAGAGATTTCCCTCTACGAGAGAGAAGAAATGTTTCCAGAGAGAATGTGGTACCTTTCTCTGCTGTCGCTCTGCTTTGTGTACGCGCAGCATCCCTCGACTTCGCCCCACATACGTACAACGCTGCACAAGATGAGTCCCTGGCTCTGGGGAACTGGCCTACTCTGCCTGCTGGTCATGATCTTATGGAATTACAATCAGAGATACATCAATACGTGGCCACTCTTCAGCAATGCGCTCCTCGTCACGCATTACTACCGGATAAGCCAGGTGTGTTTCTCGCTGTCCTTTGCCCTGTGCGTCCTCGCGCTCCTCTTTGGGCCTGAGCGTCTCAAGAGACCCTTTGAGTGGTCCCCGCTGCGCTGGATTGGCATGATCTCCTACAGTCTGTATATGTGGCACCTCCCTGCACTCACTTGCTTGTCGGTAAGCAGCAAGTGCTTCCTCGTATCTTTCTTCGCAGTATTCTGACAATATATCGAGAGCATTTCCAAACCGAGGGAACATGAGGAAATGCTCTCTCAATTTCCCACTTTATAGGATTTCTACATAGCCTTCCGTTCCATTCACCCGGATTCTCTGTCCGTCATTGATCAGCTTGGTGGCATTTTCTACGTTTACTACTGCAGGTAAACCATATTCACGTGCGATAACTGCTCCATGGGTCATCAGTCCACCAACTTCGGTGACCAGGCCTTTTATGGAGACAAACAATGGTGTCCAGCTAGGGTCAGTAAAGGAGGTGACTAATATATCTCCATCTTCTAGATCAGCATCTTCCATGTTTAAGATGACATGTGCTCGTCCCTCTATAACTCCGGAAGAAACAGGGAGACCTACAAGAGCTTCGGCTGGGAGATTTTCCCGTTTGTACTCACCTGCAATGATTTCACCATCAGACGTGATAACACGTGGGGGAGTTAGTTTTTCATAGAATGTGTACTCGTCTTTTCGTTTGCTGATGATCTGGTAATCAAGTGTATTTGTGCGTACGACTTCGCGAAGTTCTTCAAAAGTGAGATAGTAGATATCTTCTTTTTCATGAAGAACGTTGGCTTGTACGAGTTGTTCGGCTTCTTTCAGTAAAGCCTGCTTATAAACGAAGTAGCGATGAACTATGCCGTATTTTGGATATTCACGATACCCGATGAAATTTCGGATGAGGCTGATCATTCGTTTTGTCTCTTTGGCTTTTTGTTCACCATCTGGTAATTGCTTCAAGCGATCTAATACCTCTTGTTCTTTTTTCAATGCTTCCTGTCGCCCTTGCTCAAATCTCCGCTTGCTTTCACCTGGTTCAAAGTTTTTGATGTGACTGAGAATCATGGGGACAAGAGTCGTTGGTTTTTCGCTCCAACGAGTTCTCGTTATATCGATTTCCCCGGCACATCGCATTCCGTATTTGTTGAGATAAGCATTGATAGCGTCCCGGCTTTCCTGTCCACCATCAAACGTAACCAGTTCATCCAAAAAGCTATCATCTTTTACATGCTGTAAGTAATTGATTACTTCCGGATAAGGACGAATTACATCTGCGACATCCAATAGCGCCAGACCCATTTCCGAAGTGATATTGTTGGGTACAGATTGAGAAAGCGTGTCTGCCACGTTTCTTTCACCTAACCACTCCTTCATTTTTTCATTGATCCATGATGAAGCATTCATAGCAGTCATAATCACACCAAAACCTTGCGGACCAGATAAACTCTTCTTTGATTGCTGAATGTCTTCCAAAATAAAATCAATCAGATCCGATCCTGATTTCGTTTGGATGTTTTGTTTTAGTTCTTCTATTGATGTTTCACTACGCTTGATCAAATCAGAAACGATTGCCGGATCGTATTCGTTTAGTGTTTTATAATCCGCAAGCGACGGACCTTGATTGCTTTTACCGGGAGTCTTTTCTTGCTTATCCTCTGGTAACGACTGTATAAAATCTCCCCGTTCTATGATGGTCATCAATGCATCTTTTATGAGCGGATCGCCTTTTCCCAGGACATCTACTATACTTTCTCTGCTAGCTGGTGAAGCCAGCAGAGGTGTAACATCAACAAACAACCTTCCACCAGCTTTACGCATGAGTGCATTAGTGGTTAACAGGAAAAAAGACAATCCCAATGGTTTCATGGGGTCGGTCATCATTTGTCCGTGACCAACGGATACATACACGTGATTTTCCTGATCATTCGCTTCAGGGATGGGGTATAAAGTAGTGATTGGCCGACTCTGGACAATATAAAATGTATCATCAACCAAACACCATTCGATATCTTGTGGGCAACCAAAATACGCTTCGATCTGTCTTCCTATGCGTGCTAGTTGTAAAATTTGTTGTTCAGTAAGTGTTTGAGTCTTTTGCTGATCAGGAGCGATCTGCTGTGTCTCTGTTCCGCCTTCTTTTAGTCCATAGATAGCCAATTTTTTGGTTGCTATCATCTTAGCGACGATTTCCTCTTCCTGTACTTTATAACAATCGGCAGATACCAAGCCAGAGACCAGTGCTTCTCCAAGTCCAAAACTGGCATCGATTGATAGCAGCTTTCGGTTAGAAGTAATCGGATCAGCTGTAAACATGATCCCTGCTGCCTCCGGGTAGACCATTTTCTGGAAGACCACAGACAGATAGACCTTTTTGTGGTCGAACCCGTTCTGCATCCGGTAAATCACCGCACGGTCCGTAAAGAGCGACGCCCAGCACTTGCTGATGTGTTTCAGTATGGCTTCCTTTCCTATAATATTCAAATACGTATCCTGCTGGCCGGCAAAGGAAGCCGTCGGTAAATCCTCTGCAGTTGCGCTGGATCGTACTGCATAGGCATTTTTTTCATCAAGCCTGGAGAGGAGGCGGGTGATCTCTTCATGAATGTCTTGAGGGATGGCTATCCCTTCGATGACGC
>JBPCJY010000087.1:0-6243 GCA_051004815.1 Ktedonobacteraceae bacterium | reverse complement strand
CCCCTTCCTTCTTCTCTCTCGTGCTAACGAAAAAGGTAGGTACGCTTATGTACCTACCTTTTTCGTCGTGTTTGATGTAATATCTGCAATGTTATGGATGGGTTCTTTCCAGCAATTCTAACAAAACGCCATTGGTGCCCTTTGGGTGCAGAAAGATCGCCCGGCCCTCGGCGGCGATGCGCGGTTGACTATCCAGCACCGAAGCACCCTTCTCGCGCATTTCAGCCAGACTGGCATCAATATCCTCGACTTCCAGGCAGATATGGTGCAACCCTTCGCCGCGTTTCTCCAAGAATCTCGTCAGGCTGGAATCTGGTGTAGTCGGCTCAATCAATTCAATCTCGCTGCCACCGGCACCACCCATGGGGAGAAAGGCGATACGCACCTGCTCGGTGGGAACATCTTTAATCGCGCTGGGCGTGATGCCGAGCGTGTCGCGATAAAAGACAAGAGCCTGCTCGATGTTGCGTACAATGATGGCAACATGATCAATTCGCTGCGGCATCTCTCTTCCACTCCATTGGTATCAGTTCCTTTCGCATTTCGACAGGTGAAAATCTGTCGAACGCAACACATGGGGGATAGTGGCAAAGAGGCCGACGCTGAGTTGAATGGAACTCGTAATGGTGCGCATCGCCATCAACGCACCGATCCGTGTCTCCTCGCTATAACGCAACAAGTCCGCCATCTGCTCAAATTCCGCCTGCGTGAGTACTTCATAGGTCTGATCTGGCTTGACAAGCACGCTCAAGTCCAGGTCTACGAAGGATAACCGCTCAATTTCTATGTTGGCTGGTTGTATAATGGAAGCGTAGGTATGGCGCAGCGTGCGGCCACTATAAAAGGCACTGAGCATATACCAGCGCTGGGGCCAGAAAAATTGTAAACAATTGTTTTGTAATGGTCGTGTTCTAGTTGACCAATGCATCGGTGTGCCAACAGGTAGCCAGAGGCGTATGCAATCGCTTGCCGTCTCCGTCAATACTTCATCACTTAATTGCGTCTGCTCATCAAGCCGATAAGCCTGCCATGACCCGCGCACTACATGATCATAACTGCGACTCTCCACCCGAAAGTCTGGTTGCATAATAGCTCTCCCTTCCGTCACATCACATAGTACGCAAAATCGGCACTGCCGTCAAGCATGAACGTAAATAGTCCCATGATTGACAACAGTAATACCAGCCCTTCTTTCTACTGTGTTGTACAATAGTACAATGAGAGAAAAGGGTAGCGGCTGGGAAAACAAAGCTGAGGTATGTATGCGTTGTCCAAACTGTCAAACTGTCAACCCACCGAATGCGAAATTCTGCCTTGAGTGCGGCAAACGTCTGATTGTCTGCCCAAACTGCGGCACAGTCAACCTGCCAATAGCAAAATTCTGCATCGAATGTGGCACAGCCTTACAAACCACACAACCTGCAACAACGAATAAGCACACACCACCAACGATACACGCCGAAAATCGCGGCACACAACCACTCCCCGTTCTGCCGTCTCACCAGGAAGAACGACGCGTGGTCACCGTCATGTTCGCCGATATTACCGGCTCGACTCCCCTGGCGGACAGGATGGACCCCGAAGATATGCGGGCCATCCTCACTGGCTACTTCAACCTGATGACAGAGCAGTTGCGCAAGCATGGTGGCACCGTGGAGAAATATATCGGGGATGCCGTTATGGCCGTCTTTGGTGCGCCCTTCGCGCACGAGGATGATCCCGATCGGGCCATACGGGCCGCTCTTGATATGCAGGCCGCTCTGAACCGCTTTAACCAGCAAAGATTGACGAATGACCCCGAGTCCAAACGGCTGCAAATGCGCATCGGCATCAACACGGGCGAGGTTGCCGCGTCCAATAACAGTAACAGCCGCCAGAGTCGCCAAGATTTTCTTATCACCGGGGATGCCGTTAATGTCGCTGCCCGTCTGCAAGCTATCGCCACGCCTGATACCATCCTGGTGGGGGAACGCACCTACCTTTCTACCCGCGAAGTGTTTGATTTTCAGGAGTTAGCACCTTTGCAACTCAGGGGTAAGGCCGAACTTATTCCCGCCTGGGTGGTGCTCGGTCAGCATAATCAATCCACCGCCATCGCACAACACCCGCGTGGTATCGAAGGGCTACAAGCTCGCCTGATTGGCCGCACGCTGGAACTTGCCCTCATGCACGCCACCTATGCTCGTGTACGAGCCGAGCAACGCCCACACCTGATCACATTGTTGGGTACTCCCGGCATCGGTAAATCGCGGCTGGTGCGCGAGTTTATCACCAAAGAGCAGGAGACGGCCAAAAACACCATGTTGGAAGAGAGATCAGCTGAACCTCTGGTGTTGCAAGGGCGTTGCCCTCCCTATGGCGAAGGCGTCACCTACCGTCCCATGGTCGAGATTCTGTATACCCTGTTAAAAGTACAAGATGATGAAGGCTCTGAAGCACTACAAAGCCGCTTTGTCGAATTTGTGCGCGAGACCTTGACCAATGCTAAGAGCGGAGAAGACGCCGCGCAGGTCGCGTATGCCATCATTCGCAGCGTTGGTCGCCGGACTGCCGACACCGATTTTGAACAGAGTTATGTTGATGGACACGAACGTCAACGTACCACCAATTCCCTGGGCAAAGCAGGCGAACAGAGTCCGCCACATATGGCCTTGATGCGGGCATGGCGTATTTTCCTGGAAGCCTTAGCCCGGCAGCAGCCGCTCATTATCGTCATCGACGACCTCCAATGGGCGGATGAAGCCTTGCTTGACCTGCTAGAGTATCTCACTGACCGCATCACCGGTGTCTCCGTGCTCTTTATCTGTCCGGCCCGCCCGGATTTCTTCGAGCGACGGCGCGATTGGGGCGGCGGACGGCGTAACTTTACCACCATTGCCCTGGAATCGCTCTCCAAAGAGGAGACAAATGACCTCGTCGATGAACTCCTCAATACAGAAGAACTGCCAACCGCGCTACGCCACACCATTCTCAGTCGCGCCGAGGGCAATCCTTTCTTTGTAGAAGAGATCGTGCGTATGCTCATTGATCAAAAAGTATTGATCCACGAAGGCGAGTGCTGGCACATCGGTGAACAGAATGAGGCTATTTTCAACGAATTAGCCAGCCCTGCCGCGCCACCCAACGATACGTTGATCGACCTGCACTACGTCTTTCCCCTGCCGCGCATCCCTGATACGATTCAAGGCGTGTTGGCAGCCCGTATCGATTTGCTGGGGCAGACGGAGAAGCACGTCCTGCAACATGCCTCCATTATGGGGCGCACCTTCTGGCTCTCGGCACTGCACGAGCTTGCTTCCGAACTGCCTCTTGCGACGATCCTGGAAACACTCGACGCGCTCATGCAACGCGATTTCATCGTCGAGACGGAGAAGCAGGTGCGCAGCCCGGTGGAGCATGACCGCGTGTTTGTCTTTAAGCATGTCTTGATTCGCGATGTCGTCTACAACAATATTCCACGCCTGCGCCGCTCACAAGAACACGCGCAACTGGCTCTCTGGCTCGAAGAGAAGACGGCAGGGAAAACTGAAACCTTCGTGGAATTGCTCGCCTATCACTATCAACAGGCCCTGACCACCTGGACGGCTGGCTTCGTCCCAGCCACTGTGACCGTTACGAATGATACGACAAATACGTCTGATATCCCCACACAACCGATCCAACTAACCCGACCGGAGCTACGCCGTCGCGCCATCACCTACATCACCATGGCTGGCGACCAGGCCTACCATAGCTACTTCACTATTCGAGCGATACAGGCCTATGGCGAAGCCCTGGAACTATTAAGTGATAGCAACGCTGATGCGCTTACGCTGGCCCACATGCATGAGAAGCTCGGCGATGCCTACACCCAGCGTTCAAATCTCGATGAAGCGTGGCAAGAGTATCGCCGCGCCCTCCAACTCGTCATTGCCGAACCCAATGTGGAGAACAACTATCTCTTGCGTCTGTACGAACACCTGGCGGAGTTGGGATCGCGCTGGCTCGGTTTCTTTAACACTGATCCCGATATGCAGGAGACGCACAGCTATATCGACGCGGGATTGAAGTTGTTAGAGGGGCAGCCGACCAGTGGCCAGCATGCCGAGTTTTTTACGTACCGCGCCTTCTGGTACGTGCATAATCAGCTACTATCAACCGATCCGCAGCAACGGGCAGCGTTTGCCGAGTTGGCCTTGCAAAGTGGCAACGAAGCCTTACACATCGCCGAGGAGCTGCACGATACACGCGCCATCTGGCTCACCCTTGACGCCTTGGGTTCTGTTTATCACCAACAGCAAAAATACCGCGAAGCGCACGAGGCCCAACATTATCGCCTGAAATTTGCCGACGAGATCAAGAGCCGCGAAGAATTGCAAGACCTGTACCTTTCGCTGGGCTGGGTACACGAAGCCATCTGTGATTATCCAACCGCCGTGAAATGGTTCGGCGAGGCCTGGCGCATTGCCCAAACCATGGAAAGTCCCTCCATGCTGCTCAGTTCGCTGATCGGGCGTATGACCGTCTGGCGACGCTGGAATCGCTGGAGCGATGCGCAGGTAGCGGCCTTGAGTATCTTGCAGATGGTGGAGCAATACCAGCACAATGAACAATGGCAATGCTCAGCCCTGGAAACGCTCGCTATCATCGCTTATCGCACTGATCAGCAAGAAGAGGGCGATCGCTATATGCGCCAATTTAAACGCCTGATGGAACGACAAGACTCACAGTCCGCTTCATCCTGCCTCATGCCGCTCATCAACCTCGCTCGCGAAGACTGGGGGCACGCCCTGGTAGACTGTGAGGTATTATTGGAGCGCAACGAGCCATTTCCTGGGCCCAAGCTACTGGCCTCGTTAGCCGAACTTTCCGTCATCACTGGTGAGAGTGCGGAAGTACAGCATTCGTACTGCGAACGCGCCATTGCCGCCTCTGAACAAGCGGGGGGACGCCGCAGTCTGGCTATTGCCCTCCGTGCTCGTGGCAGAATGTACCTGGAACAGCAGGAATGGGCATCCGGCGAGACCGATTTGAAACAAGCCTTACACATATGTGAAGAACTCGATCTGCCATGGGAAAAGGGCAAAACCTTGTACTGTCTGGGTCTGCTCTACCGCCGCCGTGCCGATGCTCTGCACCGGCAATCTCCAGACGACCGCACAGCAGACATGGGACGCGCCCACTTCCACTTCGAGCAAGCCCTGGGCTTTTTCGAGTCGCTCAACGCCGTCCGCGATGCCGATCGCGCCCGCCTGGCCCTGGTACAAGACACTAAGGCACCAGTGTAAATGTAAAGTGAAGTTTGAGAGGATATTACCACGTCATGTTTACGCCAGTTTTAGCTACGTTAGGCTATGTGTTATCGCCAGATGGGAAACAGGTGTTGATGATACACCGCAATAAACGGCCAGACGATTATCACTTTGGCAAATATAATGGTTTAGGTGGACGATTGGAAGCGGAGGAAGATATTGTGACAGGCATGCGTCGCGAAATCCAGGAGGAATCTGGTCTGTTCGCCGACCACACCGTCTTACGGGGAACCATCTCGTGGCCGGGCTTTGGGAAGCATGGTGAGGGTTGGTTCGGCTTTGTTTTTCGGATTGATAGCTGGCACGGTGAAATGCATACCGGCAATAAAGAGGGGACGTTGACATGGGTAGCAGTGGATGACATCCTCAAACTCTCTCTTTGGCCGAGTGACCACCACTTCTTACCGATGGTTTTTGATGCTGATCCCCGGCTCTTCCATGGCTGTATGCCTTACGCCAATGGCGAAATGGTCAGTTGGAGCCATCAACGAATGTGAACAGGCACTTGCGCGAGACAATTCATCCGCAAGAGACGACCGTTACCACGCCTACACCTTGATGCGCTGCTTCTGCCCCATTAAAACAACTTCTCTTCACCTCAACCGTAATACCATTGTACGATATTGATACTCTGTTTTCCTTCATGTGAAATGCCGCCTGCGGCGGCGGGAAAGAGGAGGGAGAACTGGGGCATAACTCCAGACCCTGTCTGGGGGACAAGGGGTACGTTTCATTTTTGCACAAGGGAAAAGGCGGCGAGTGATGTAGGGACAAGGGGTGGCAGCGGCGGTCGATGGGGGGGCCTTATGCCCCATACCTCTCACGTAAAGATAGAGCAAGCCAGCGTAGGCACCCAATTGATTGGCGCACCGGGGAGGGGGCGGGGCGGGGCCCCTTGTCTTTCCCCCCCTGGCGCTCCCCGCCACCTGCACCTCCACAACACTCTCCCACA
>JBPCJY010000086.1:0-31800 GCA_051004815.1 Ktedonobacteraceae bacterium | reverse complement strand
GATCAAATTATTTCTGTTATGGTAGAGCATAGTCTTGGGCTGAAATTATCAGTGAGCAGCAAACAGAATGTAGCCATTGACCCTGATTACTTTTCCTCATTTGAAGCCATGAAGAGCTTCCTCTCCCAGCGCGTGAGCGAATCACCTCACGAGTACCGCTTATCAACCTCATCAAATTCGGATAGCGGAACAGAACAACAAACAGTAGAAATCACGCCTGAAAATGACCTTATATCGGCAACTGCATTAGGATATGCATTACGTGTTGACCCAGTAAGAATCCGCCGTTGGGTTGAACATCAGGAACTACAGCCCGATGGACATCAAACAGTGGGCGGACGATCAAACTACTATTTTCGCCGTGACCGCATTGAGCAAATTAGAGCTAAATTGAAGCTAGAAGAACGTCCAATCTCCCTTGATGAGTGGAAACAGGAGTTTCTTGATTTTGCGAAGAGCCGTAACCTCTCAAGATCATACAAGCCAGTAATGGTGAAATCCCTTTTCAAATTGGCTGATCGTGAAGGCAAAGTAACCATTGATGATCTGACGAGAGAGTTCAAAGATTACTACATCCAGCGACTCAATACAGGCCAACCCCTGGAACAAGATGCCTCGCTCATGGCCCATCCAACAGAAGCAAGCCACGAAGAAATTAAAAGACTACTTATCAGCATGCCGATTCAACGTTTCCTCATCAAAAATTTCCTAGCCTATTTTCCCGAAGAAGGCATCTTACAAATCGCCCCGCAGATCTGGCAAGCATTACACTACTACGAAGTGGTAGATGTTCTCAAAAGCGCCGACGAGCAAATTGGCTATTATGTTGCTCGGCATACAAAAAGAGGCTGATATGCTTCATCTTTTATTGGGTTCCCAGATATAAATAGAGTATGGGTGAGTCAAAGCATCCTCTATCGAAGTTTCTCTTACTGAGTATAACGGACGTTCTAATTTATTATCACTATCTTCTTGTTGGAGGCTCAGGAGTTGGAGCAGGTTCTTTTCTTTTGCGAGGTTGGCGTTCTAGAAGGAGATAGTATAGGAAAAAGAAGATTTATTTCCCTAACGCATTTGATAACTGATGGCTCACTTCTTAAGTCAGCTAAAGCCACGTAAATGGGATTGCCAAGCACAACAAATACCTCAAATGAAGTAGCAACCCCATCAGAGTTTAAAGTATTGTTCCCTCGGCAAGAGCTTTAACAGACAGCATTTCCGCCTCCCTTGGCCCAAAGATTGCATTAGCCTGCGGACGTATCCATTTCCCATTGTTATTGAGTGTGTAGTAAGCAGTGCGATATGCAATGACCTCACCTGCATCTGCTACCCACGAACCGCGTAACCGTTCATAAATAAACAACTCATTACTATTTCCACCTTTCTTGAGGAACGTGCGAGCTTCCACCTTTACCTGAACTTCTCCATTCGCTTGACTGTTCAGATTAGCAACCTCTTTGCCAGCTTGAACTTTCGCCAAATTCCTCGCGATAAATTCGTCTGGTGTCTCTGGGTGATTTGTCATGGTGTTATTATCTCCTAATCATTGGTAATCCAATTGTGGTATGATTATTCGGCGTTCCCAGCCGACTTTGCTTTTTGATTTCTTGTCTATTTATATACTCCAATTTTAGCACGTTTTCGGATCAGACGGTTGGTATTGATGCAGGATTTCTTATTATTTCTAATGCCCTATACACGATAGATTAAGTGTAGTATTATACTTCCAAATTAATTACTGCTGAGGAGGAAGTTAGCGGTGCTGCTCGATCTTCTAGCCGATCAGCCACCAGACTTTTGGCATGATCCATTTACTCTAACTATTATTGGGGCTGGGGTCGCTTATCTTATTTTCCGTAAACAAACTACTAAAAAGCTAATCACCTATCAGGTTATTTCTAATGCCCCAATTGCTAACTTCAATAAAACATCACAAATACCAGTTGAAATCAAGATTAAAAATAAGCTTGTGACAAATCCGAGACAGATTGTGCTCAAGTTACGTAATCAAGGCAACGTTGCTATAAATATCGGTTTTTTAATAACTTGTTGCCTGATATTTGCATTCATAGCCATATTTTACACATCTCCTATGTTTCAGTTGTTTTACTACAAAGAGAAGTTATATTCTCAAGCTTCCTCGTACCCGTTTCTGGCGCTCTAGCTCTTCGATTTCCATCTGCAATTCTCTGCGCTGCCGTTCTTCCTCTTCCCGTCTCTCATTTCGTATCATTTGTTCATACTTTCGGTTTGCAATCAGTAGCCATTCCTTGAAGAAGTCTACGATTCGCTGTACATCCTGCTCTTCTGCCCGTGTAGACGCTCTATCTCCCAAAATGTCAAAATGCTCTGGCCTTTTGCCCATTGAGGAAAACGAACCCATATTGTGCAATGCACGTATCCATTTATCATTGACAGGATGGCTTAGGTCAAGATGAAGTACCCCTCGTATGTATTTGGCATCGCATAAGATTGGAGGGTCATTTATAAGGGGGTCATCAATATCTGTAACAGGTACAACTGTTTGCTTGAGTTTATTTAGGCGTTGCAATCTGGCAAACTCTACCCCTCTGCCAATAAGCTGGTGCTTCACCTCTGCTATAGAATTTGTGCGCCTCTCCCCTGATTGATCTAACATTTCAGTGACCATATCGTCCAGGTAGTCATAGTCAGGTGCTACATCGCTAATGGTTTTGTACCTGGTTCCATGAGGAATCAATCCTGTGAACATCTCGTTTAGTATGAGTCCTAGTGCGTAAATATCAGCTGGGTACTCCACTTTAGCACCGCGTGTGCGTTGTTCAGGGGATGCATACTGGAAATTGGCAAGCTTATCATTTGGCGAAGTTTCAGCAGCGGTATACAAGTCCTCCACTTCAAAGTGCGCTATGCCGAAATCAGCGACTAAAAGACGGTCCTGAATCTCATCATAAAGAATGTTTTCAGGTTTCAGATCGCGATGAACCACATGGAGTAGGTGGGCTGCTTCCACGCCATCCAGAAGCTGCGAGTAATAGTAAAGAACCTTTTCTGGGGATATTCTTGCTTTGAGCAATTTTCTAAGGGAGGTAGTATAAAGTGGCATTATATAGAATGGTGAGTCCTTTTTGCCGTCTATTACATTCCCGCTATCGAGAACTGCAATGATATTGGGATGGGAGTTCCTGCTGCAAAAGTCTACCTCATTCTGAAATCGCTTCATATTCTTGTGGGTTGCTTTCTCGGCATACAGGAGCTTGATTGCGAATGCCTTGTTATCATCACCAGTAACTTTATAGACTCGTCCTGCACCTCCTTCTCCTATAACGGCGGTGGCAGTGTACTGGTTAAATGGCGTTTCAAAAACCTTTTGTTTCCTCGAAGACATCTTGTGAACCTCAACGATAATATGATCTGATTAAAGGGCGGCGTTCTTCATCTACGATTATACCTGAGAAGGAGTGCTTAGTGGAAATTCTTAGTACCTAGCTCGTCTTATCCTTTACGCCCGAATAAAAATACGAACATCTTCCAACCGCCCATGTCGCAGAATGAACAAACAGCGACCCCCCAAAAATCTGAACGAAGTCTCATCGAAGATCGCGATCAAGGCAGCAAAGCACGTATTGACACGCTAGTATGGTTGCTCTACGATACGGTTATGTATTCAGAAGAGTTTGTCAAACTGCTTTCCAGGAAGAATCAACGAACTCAAAAATACTATAGAACCGCGTTGACTTCGATTTTAGCCGAGCTACAGGAGCAGCTTAAAGAAGGAAACAAGGTAACATTTCCAGGATTTGGCACATTTTATACTCGTATACCAGGCAGCAAATATTAACAAGCCTTGCCCTATCACCCTTCCCTTGCTTCTCACTCCCAAAATATGTTACAATTACCTCACCACTTGCAACCAACCTTACCTCAACCCTCATCCTACCCTCACCAACAACCTAAGAAAGTAGCACCCCCCACATGACAAAAAAGCTAGACAAAACACTACTAGAACTCAAACGCGCACATGAACTCAAACGCAGGAACGCCATCCTCACCAACATGGTGCAGATCATGCGCAGCAAAGGCGCAAGCGAACAATCAATCCAAACAGCCCTCAAAGGCATAGACGAGTTTGCCAAATTCGCCATCAAACCAGACGAAACTCCCGCCTTGACTCACCCAGCACAACCTCAACCAACCCTAACTTCCGACGAAGCACTAGGATTGTTACTTTCAGACGTAGAAATGCAGGAAGTGCATTGGCTCTGGGAAAAACGTATCCCCCTGGGCAAACTCACCATTCTCGACGGCGACCCAGGCATGGGCAAATCCCTACTCGCCATCGCCCTTGCCGCCTCTGTCTCCACTGGCCATCCCATGCCAGACGGCACCCCAGTCACACAAGGAGGTGTCATATTGATCGCCCCCGAAGATGACGCGAGTGACACACTCAAACCACGCCTGGCAGCCGCCGGAGGAAACCCTTCCCACGTCCTTCTACTCAACACCGTAGTAAGCCTGGACGAAAAAAAGAAGCTCCTAATTGATCGTCCCTTCTCCCTTTCAACTGACCTTGCCGTATTGGAAGCAGCGATGACACGCACAAACGCTCGCCTCATCGTTCTGGACCCTCTCATGGCCGTGCTGGGCCACAGCATTGACGCATCCCGTGACCAGGATATCAGAGCAGTTTTCACCCCACTATCACAACTGGCCGAGCGTACCAGCTGTGCCATCCTCATCATACGTCACCTCAGCAAAGGTACCTCCGAATCCCGCCCCCCTGTCATTCTTCGCTGCGCTCAGAATCTCCGTGCCACGAGAGATTCTTCGCTGCGCTCAGAATGACAGGGTCTGGAATGGGGTGGTGCAAAAAACCTACCTGTGTAAGCTTTGTGGCGGGGGAGGGCTTACTAAAAACAACTGCTACAATCGCTACAACCGTCACAACTGTCACAACTGTCACAATCCCCCCTAACAAAGATTCACTGCCCTCTGCTGATTAAGCGACGGCCACAACGTCTGCGGCTCCCCCGTATCGTCATCCCAAAAAGACACATACATGCACTGCTTCCCCACCAGACTCTGTATTGCCTCCGTCTGCCTCATCAGGCTTGGCAGTGTCTCATAATAAAGATACGACTCAACACCATTCGTATCCGTGTAATGGATGTAGGGATTATCAACAGCTTGCGAACGATCCTCCAACATCTTGCCTCCCGTCCCAGCCTGCACATCATGCACCAGCTTCACGGCATCTGGATATTCGCACGTCTGATTCGACCACCCCGCACCTAACTTCCATATCCTGCAATACGTCGGCAATTCCCACTCAACCGCCACTTGAGGACTTTTGTTGAGATAGCTATAAATGCGTTGCAGCCAGCCCGTATCCACAATAGGTGAGGGATAAGTGAAAATCGTATCGTGATCAAAGGCCATAATCACCACAAAATCAACCGCACCAGCCACTAAACCCTGCCAATTCTGCCATGTCGTACTCAGAACAGTCGTCTTCGCGATAAGCGTCGTCCCCAGCAGCAGTTGAGAACTATCGCTATGAAGCAACTGCCGCAGATGAGTATTGTATGCCGTAAATGCCGCCGGATTCTGCTCATCTCCTGCCTCGATATCGTTCACCAAACCATCATAGTGGTACTGATCCAACCTGTGAATAATAGGTTGCAGAACGGAAGCATCTTGCGCCGCCCTTTGTGTATAGGCAACGACATCATCCTTCGTCCAGGCTCCTGCCCCCAGGTCAATCCCCAAAACCCCGTACACCCTGGCATGGTTCTGATGAGCAACTTGCAGCACATTCTCGATACATCGCTCCTTCTCAGGCTGCCCATGCTGGATATAGTCCCACAAACTCCCATCCGACGGTTGGAGCCAAAAATGCCCATACAGATACACATCTCTCGGCTTTTCCTCTCCCTTTCCATCCCTATACGTAGGCTGAGCCTGATACGCCTTCCAACCAGCCTGACAATTATGAATCCAGGCAGCCCCTCCACTGAGAGTAGTAGGAGCCAAATGAGGAGAAATAGCAACAACAGGTGTAACATTGGGATCGTAAAGAATAAGCGCATTACTTCCGCCACACGCCGACAAAAACAAGGCAAGCAGCAGCAGGAAACTCAGACCGCCTCGCCTTCTGCAATAGAGCAGCATTTCTCACTCTTTCTGTATCATAACCCACTCTCATCACCCCCCTCCCCTGACTTTCACTCGTAGGTTTTTTGAAGCGCGCGGTTTCGCCTGTCATTCTGAGCGACGCGAAGAAGCTCTCGTCGGGCTGCACAGAGATTCTTCGCGGCGCTCAGAATGACAGTTCCCACTTTCCCTGTTCCATTCCAAAAAACCTACGAGTGAAAGCCTCCCCTGAGCGGTCTCCATTGTATCACGTTCCCCCCACGGATGCGATTGCCCTGCATAGCCCTCCTACTCTTTTGCCTGATACTGCCGAATAGTTTACATAGAAACATATTTATAACAAAGACAGGACATCTATCGAGGGATATCCATGTACAATAGAGCACACAACCTATTCTTTGCGACACCAATTTCGCGCACAATAGCATTGCTAGCACTCTTCTACACCGTCTACTATCTATTGTGGCGAGCGACAAGCAGCTTGAATATGGACGCTCTCTGGTTCTCCCTACCACTTTTACTGATAGAACTTTATGGCGCGATCAACTTCGCGCTGTTCTTATTCATGACATGGGACCTCAAACCTGTCCCGCACGCTGCCGCCCCCGGCGGACGAACAGTCGATATCTTCATTCCCACCTATAACGAAGACCTCTCGATTTTGCGCATGACCATCCTGGGCGCACTGAATGTACATTACCCACACGAGACATGGGTACTGGACGATGGCCGGCGCCCCGCCCTACGCCAACTCTGTGAAGCCATGCACGTCCACTACCTCACCCGACCTGACAACAAATTTCATAAAGCAGGCAACATTAATGCCGCGCTCACCCAGACCAATGGCGAGTTTATCGCCATCTTTGATGCCGATCAAATCCCGTTTCCAGGCTTCATCGACCAAACGCTTGGCTACTTTGTAGACGAGAAGGTCGCCTTTGTGCAGACGCCGCAAGAGTTCTACAACCTCGACTCGGTGCAGCACAAGACGAACTGGCAGGCCGGCCAAACCTGGCACGAGCAATCGCTCTTCTACAACATTATTCAGCCCGGCAAAAATCGCTGGAATGCCGCCTTCTGGTGCGGCTCCAACTCCATCATGCGCCGCTCAGCCTTGCTCTCAGTGGGTGGTATAGCCACCGAAACCGTCACCGAAGACATTCATACCTCCTTGCGTCTGCATGCTGCCGGCTGGAAATCAATCTATCACAACGAACTGCTCTCGATGGGACTCGCCCCACAAGATTTCCTCGCCTTCACCGTGCAGCGACTGCGCTGGGGACAGGGTGCCATGCAAGTATTGCGCCGCGAAAACCCGCTTTTCAAGCACGGCCTGACCTTCGTTCAGCGTCTCAACTACCTCTCCTCCATCACCACCTACTTCGAAGCCTATCAGCGTCTTGTCTATACACTAGCCCCGTCCATTGTGCTCTTTACAGCCGTGCTGCCCATTCATACCGTCATGTTGCCCTTCGTTGTACGCTTCGTTCCCTACATTGTGTTAGGCATTCTGGCCAACATAACCCTGGGCAAAGGTCGCTTCAGACCAATAGAGACGGAGCTTTATAACCTGCTCAAAATGGTAACATTCATCAAGGCATCCCTTGTCCTGCTCGGTCTGGAGCCAAAGTCCTTTAAAGTGACACCGAAAGGGGCCAGCAAAGGCCTTGCCGCCATTTCGCAGCTAGTCTGGCCCTACTATGCCCTCATAGCCGTGCAGTTACTGAGTATGCTCATTGGCGGCCTACGCATCGCTAATCTATTGGGAGACACAGGCGGCAATATCTCTGCCCTCTTGATATCAGAGGGCTGGGCCTTATTCAACCTCTTCCTCTTTATAGCCGCCATACGCGCCGTATTGCAGCATATGACCCGTCGCAATACCTACCGTTTCCCAGTGCATGTCCCTGTAACCGTCCTCACAGAATACCGCAGTATCAAAGGCATCACCGCCAATGTACACGAACAAGGCTTGGCACTTCTGCTCAACGAACCCCTCCTCGAATCCGCCAGCGTCCGCGTTATGATGCACCTTCCCCAAAATCAGGTCGCGGGAACATTAATGGTGCGAGCAAGTCAACGCACCAACGACATCAACAACATAAAACTATGGCACAGCAGCGGCCCCTTCACCCCCGACACCCCCATCGCCGCCGATGCCCTCGACGAGTTCCTCATCAGCATTATGGCCCGACAAATGCAACCCCAAATCGAACCCGCCCTATCAATCTAGCCGCAACCGTACAGGCCGATAGTGACCTTCAATCGAGAGGTGGCAGCTATGTGTAGGGACAGGGGATGCCTTACACAAGTAGGTTTTTTGGGAAGGAAGGGACAAGGCTGTCATTCTGAGCGCCGCGAAGAATCTCTCGTAGCACGGAGATTCTTCGCGGTGCTCAGAATGACAGGCGGCGACGGACGGTGCAAAAACCCTCCCCGTGCAAGCCCTACGAGATGCCCACCTTTCCCATCTTAGGTTGATGCGCATAATCGGCCCGTGCTGAACTTTCACGAAAGACCACATAACACATCCCTTCCTCCTAAATGATGTCGAATCAGTCTTCTGCCATTCGTCGTTATGCCAGAAGGGTAAAATTGAACACCTTTCCAATATTCTCTAAAAAAGAAAGAGGTACAACAATGGCGAATTTTGTCCTACTCTATAGCGGCGGCAGCATGGCCGAAAGCGAAGTCGAACAAGCAGCAGTCATGGACGCCTGGGGAGCCTGGATGGGTGGCCTTGGCAGTGCCCTCGTAGACGGTGGCAATCCATTTACACCAACAGCAAAAAGCGTAACCAGCAACGGAAAAGTCAGCGATGGCCCCGTAGGAACGCTTGCCACCGGCTACTCCATCATCAAAGCTGAGTCGCTTACCGACGCAGCCGAGAAAGCCAAAGGCTGCCCCGTTTTGTCCAGTGGTGGCCAAATCTCCGTATACGAAATCATCCCCATGTAGCCCCACCACCCCAGAGCTTACACGAGCAGGTTTTTCGGGCAAGAGGCTGAGGCCGCTCGTTCGTGCCACCCTGTCTGGGGGACAGGTAATAGGGACAGGGGGGAGGGTCGTGGTAGATGGGGGGCCTTGTGCCTGTCCTGGTGGGGGGTTCTGTACTTCCACCAAGGACAAGCACAAGGCCCCCCATCTGCCGCCACATCCTTATTACCTGCCCCCCAGGCAGGGTGTTGTCCCTACGCACGCCATCGCTCTTTCCAAAACTTGCCTGTGTATCTCTTTACAGGTACCCCTACAGTAGATGAGTTCCTCCCATCCGCCGTTCCCGTCCCCTACGTACTCACTCTCGCAACCTTCCCCTCCCAATAGCTGAGAAATACGTGGTTGAATACGTGGTTTATCGGATGCGTCATAGCCACAAGTAAGGTAGACTATAAAATGTACATTTGTTTACGCTTACTAAGGGAGTCTGGAAGGAGTACCAGCATAATGTATGACGTAATACATACGTCCTGCATGGATGACGCAGAACAATCTGCCACTCCACAGAACGTACCTTCTGAGAGATTGTCTCCCACATCCCTCGTGTCCGTTGCGCCCTCACTCTCTGAGATGAGCACCGCGGCACTCGCGAAGCTTTGCAAAAGGGAAATCGATCACTATCGTAATGGAGAACCAACCGATGAGCGATTTGGTTTAGAACTTTTTCGTCGCGCTACTCTGCAAGCCGACCAGGATGCCTGGGCTTCCTTGCAGCAATGTTATAGTGAGCTCATACTCAACTGGCTACATCGTCATCCCGGCAGAGAAGTAGCTTGTCGTCTTGACCCTGAAGAGAACTACGTCGCCCAAACCTTTGAACGCTTCTGGCTGACAACCGCCCATCATCAGAAGCTAGCATTCAAATCATTGGCCGCCGCTCTACAGTACTTGCGTATGAGCCTGAACAGCACCATTATTGACACGTTACGCACCTACTCGCGTCCAAAAGAAGTACCATTGCCAGAACCTGGTACGCCGGGGGAAGTGGAGCCTTTCGTTGAAGATACCCTGGACAGCAACGATTTGTGGGAACTTCTACGCGATATGTTTCCCAACAAGCGGGAACGATGCCTGGTTTACTTGTTCTTTTATTGCGGCCTTAAACCCAAAGAGATTGTTCGTCGTTGCCCACTAGAGTTCCCTGATGTACGCGAGGTCTATAACCTCCGCCGTAAAATCGTCGAACGACTTATGCGTGATGCCGACCGTCTTCGCTGGCGACTCAGAACCGATGAAGATCAAATTGACGTACATAAACATTCACAAAAACTATAATCCGCATGCAAGCTCAATTAGTTTTGTCTACAACTACAACGCCTTCGTGAAAGTCGCACAAAGGCAGACAATAGTATCGAGAACTAATCTCAACAGGAGTATCAGCAATGTCTTCAACTTCTAATACAGGACCCGACAATCGTGGTGGTCCTAAATCCGTTTCATCAGGACCCGATAATCGTGGCGGTCCTAAAATCGTTCAAACGCCACCATTAGTGCTTAGCTCTGTTAAAAAGAGTGGCGGCAATCCAATTATGAAGGTTACAATCAAGAACCCCAATACTGTTTCGCTGGCCTGGAACCCGATCCTCGAAAATGAAAGCAGCCCTGGCGGTTGGTTGAATTTGGGTCAGACTGTCAGCCCGATTCCAGCTGGTGGATCTGTAACGCTCAATGTGACCGTTATCACCGCCAGCCTGACAGCGGGAAAAACATATACCGCCACCCTGGTTGCTAACTCAAGTTTCGGCAGCGATCAAGCTCCAATCAGCGTAACCGTCACCAATTAGCCATCGCAAACTTGATCCTGCACAAATGACAAGCAGCCACACTAGCATGCCATGTTATGTAACATGGCATGCTAGTGTGGCTGCTTGTCATTTGTGTTCCCCTTTACACTTGTGTTTCACATTTCTCTCTTGTATACTCTGATGCAAGAGAGAACTAAAATAGAATACCTCCTTAGTCCTTTCAATTACCAGTAATCATATGAGGAGTGTATCTTCTTAGGGGAACAGAGATGGCTGATCGCTCAGGACAGCAACTAGGAAACTACCGCTTGCTTCGCCTCCTGGGACGCGGCGGCTTCGCGGAAGTCTATCTTGGACAGCATATCTATCTCGGCAGTCAAGCCGCGCTCAAAGTCCTCCCGCTTGTACTCACTGACGAGGACACTGAGCAGTTCGCTAAAGAAGCACGCACCCTGGCAAGCTTGAACCATCCGCACATCATCCGCGTGCTCGATTTCGCCATCGAAAATAGTACGCCGTTTCTTGTGATGGAGTATGCCACCAATGGCACGCTGCGCCAGCTTCACCCCCAGGCCTCACGATTACCAACCGAGACCGTCATTGCCTACATCCGCCAGATCGCTTCCGCCCTCCAGTACGCCCACGATCAACACCTGATCCATCGTGATGTCAAACCAGAAAATATGTTACTTGGCAGCAATGGCGAAATCCTCCTCAGTGACTTCGGCCTTGCCATGCTTGCCCCTCGTGCCGCCGATCATAGCACGCAAGCAATGGAGCCTTCAATGGTAGGCACTACGTCCTATTCAGCTCCTGAACAACTGCAAGGTAGGCCGCAATCAGCCAGCGATCAGTACTCCCTGGGCGTTGTCGTCTACGAATGGCTCTGCGGCAAGCGGCCCTTCAACGGCTCGGCTTTCGAGATTGCCATGCAGCACGTCTCTGTGCCGCCTCCATCCCTGCACGAATATATCCCCGGTATTTCACCTGCCATTGAGGAGATTGTCATGCGTGTACTCGCGAAGGAGCCGCCGCAGCGTTTCGCCAGCGTACAAGACTTTGCCTCTGCTTTACAACGAGCCTATCAGTATACGCTATTGCCACGCTCCTTCTTTGCACCCTCTGAAGAAGCCGAAGAAGCTGAAGCACTCCAAACCATCCTCAAGCCCGGTCCAATGTGGAAGGTACCAACTATCTTTACGCCATTGATTGGGCGCGAGAATGAAGTTGCCGAAAGTTGCACTCTGCTAAAGGAGCCTGCTGTCCGCTTAATCACTCTCCTCGGCACAGGTGGCATCGGCAAGACGCGCCTGTGCTTCCAGCTTGCCAGGGAGATACAACCCTACTTCGCCGACGGCATCTGTTTTGTTGCTCTGGCTTCAGTCAACCAGCCCGATCTGGTGATTCCCACCATCGCACGGGAGCTTGGCATCCAGAAGATAGGCGCACAGCCCATCTTTGAGCAAGTGAAGGTCGCGCTGCGTAACAGGCACTTCCTACTGCTACTGGACAACTTCGAGCAAGTCGTAGCCTCTGCACCTCTCATCGAGGAACTGCTCGCGGCTTGTCCGCGTCTGAAAGTAGTCGTGACAAGCCGCGCAGTGTTACATCTGGCCGCGGAACACGAATTCCCTGTACCACCCCTCGATCTTCCTGACCTCAACCAGCTTCCAGAAGACGAGACCCTCACGCAATATGCGGCAATCGCGCTTTTCGTTCAGCGTGCGAAAGCGATTCTACCCAAATTTCGCTTAACTCAGGACAACGCACGCGCCATCGCGGAAATCTGCGTTCGCCTCGATGGCCTGCCTCTCGCCATCGAACTGGCTGCTGGTCACATCAAACTCTTACCACCACACATGCTCCTCGCGCGACTCCCCCAGCTTTTCCAGTCATCCAGCGGTACCTCACGCACCCTGCCGCCGCGCCATCAAACACTACGCAACGCCCTGCAATGGAGCTATAACCTGCTTGATGCACAAGAACAGCAGCTCTTTCGTAGACTCTCCATCTTTGTCGGCGGCTGGACATTGGAAGCCGTCGAAGCTATGGAAACAACGCTCAACACAGGAGAGCGGGACATACTAACTACCATGGACAGAGTAAGCTCGCTGCTTGATAAAAGCTTGCTCATACAAAAAGTGGAGGAGGGTCAGGAGCCGCGCTTGTCGATGCTAAGGACCGTGCGCGAGTACGCCCTCGAACTGTTACGTGAGAGCGGCGAACTAGAGCAGTGCCAGCACGCCCACGCTTTATACTTCCTCACACTGGTTGAGGAGGCAGAATCTCACCTCAAGGGACTGCAACAAATGACCCGGCTGGCACAACTGGAACGCGAGCGAAACAACTTGCGGGCAGCACTGGCCTGGCTCATTAAGTATAAGGAAACGGAGTTGGTATTACGTTTGTGCGCGGCCCTGTGGCGTTTCTGGCACCTGCGCGGCTATTGGAGCGAAGGACGCCGCTGGTTGGAAGCAGCACTGGGCCTCGCACAAAACGGAGAGCTAACGGTAGCCCGCGCCAGGGCACTCTGCGCCGCTGGCGATCTTGCCTATTACCAGGATGACTATGGAGCAGCGCGTCCCCTTTTAGAGGAAAGCATTACGCTCTGCCGCGAACTGGACATCAAAAGGGAACTTGCCATTGCCCTTGGTGCTTTAGGCATACTGTTAGATGTGCAAGGTGACCACGCTACAGCCCGGCCTCTGCTGGAAGAGAGCGAGAGGCTTTGTCGCACAGTAGGTACCCGCTGGGAACTTGCCCATTTACTGCCCAAATTGGGGCAAAGAGCAGTGCAAGCGGGGAATTTGACCCGCGCTGCCGCGCTAACTCATGAAGCTCTTACACTTGCGCAAGCACTGAACGATAAATCTCTCATCGCCACCGCATTTAGCTCTTTGGCCTCCCTTGTTGCCCTTCAAGGCGATCAGGCACAGGCCATGACATATGATAGGGAATGTCTCAGACTCGCACGAGAGCTGGGCGATAAGTATCTTACCGCTATTACACTGCAAAATCTGGGCTATACTGCCGCCCTTCAAGGTGATATGGCCCAGGCTGTAGTACGAGCGCAGGAAGGTCTCGTTCTTGCACGCGAACTCGGTGACAAACGTACCATCGACCTCGCACTGCACAGTTTGGGCTACATTGCCGCACTGCAAGGCAACACAAAGCAGGCTGCCGCAAGTTATCGCGAAGGTCTGTCACTCGCACAGGAGATCGGTGATGAAAGGCAGATTGGCTGGCACCTGATCGGCCTTGCCACTGTCGCAGCGGCGGAAGAACAACCTGTGCGAGCAACACGCCTGTTTGGAGCCGCCGAGACACGGCTCGATATCAATGTGAGCATGAACGACATGGAGCGGGTTGACTATGAACGGACAGTGGAAGCTGTGCGCAACAAACTGGATCACCGTACATTCCAGGCTGCCTGGGCCGAAGGACACACTATGACACCCGAACAAGCCCTCGCGGCACCGGAGCCAGCCCCTGTAGCACCACCACCAGTGAGAATCAGTTTCCCTACTACTCCCGTCTACCCTGCTGGCCTGACCGCTCGTGAGGTGGAAGTGCTACGCTTTTTGGCAAGCGGCCAGACTGTTGCACAGATTGCTATGCAGCTGGTGGTCAGCCCACGTACCGTCAGTACACACATAACCTCCATCTACCGCAAGATTCAGGTGCAATCGCGCAGCGCGGCTACTCGCTATGCGATAGATCACAACCTTGTTTGAACACAACCTTGTTATGCAGGCATACCATGCTCAAAACAATAGTAGAGAGTTTGATAAGGTTGCCTGAACGCAATGACATCGTCAACAACCTCTTCTGGTGCCACCTGCTCAATCAGTATACGAGCTATGAAATCCGCAACGTTTTCCATCTCCGCTTCATGCATGCCCAGGCGCGTGATCTCCGTCGTTCCCATACGAAGCCCACTTGGACGATCCCAATCTTCCGGCTTATCAGCAGGGATCAAATTCTTATTCGTAATGATGTTCGCCCGCGCCAATCGCTGTGCGACCTCCAACCCACCGCCAAACTGGCGCACATCGGCAATGACCTGATGAGTGGTGGTATAACCTTTGTGCGCTCCGAGCACAGGGATACCGCGCCTCTCCAAAGCCGCTCCCAGTGCCTGTGCATTGCGTACAATCTGGGCCATGTACGTTTTCCCATACGTGATCATTTCGGCTGCTGATACCGCCAGAGCCGCCACGCGGTTCACCTGATGCGTTGCCGCCAGCACAGGGAATACAACGTGCGTCAGCGAACGCGTCAGTTGCGCGTCATCCCACACCATAATCCCACTCTGTGGCCCACTGAACGTCTTGCCAGCCGACCCCGTCATCACCGCGGCCCCTTCGCGCAGCGGGTCTTGAAATTGACCCCCAGCAACCAGCCCCAGTTGATGCGCTCCATCGAAGAAGACATACCCACTCCATTCCGCCACGATATCGTGTATAGCCTGGATAGGGAAAGGAAACAGCGTCATCGAGGCACCCAACGTGACCACCTTTGGACGCACCAGCGGAGCAACTTTGCGGAAGAGATCGAGATCAACTTCCAGTTCGACCGGGTCGAATGGGATATCAACGATCTTCAAGCCACGTACCCCCGCCGGCCCATCAACACGATTGCTCGAATGTCCCCCGAAGGGCTGCGCAATGCTCATAATGACATCACCGGGTTCGGTCAGGGCCGTATAGACCGCCAGGTTGCCAATCATACTCGCCACCAGTCGGTGGTCCGCGTAGCGAGCGCGAAACGCCTTTTTCAGAAGCTCAACACACAATGCCTCAATCTCGTCGATATGTTTGGTGCCAGCAAACCAACGATTCACTGGGCCAATATGTCCCTCAGCGGCGCGAGTTCCCACCTCAGACGCGAGCAAAGCTCTGACCGCCGGGCTAGTTGGTGCCTCTGGGGCCAACAGATTCAGACACTGCCTCCCGCGCCACTCTTCATTGCGGGCAACAGCCGCGAGTACTGCCTCCTGCATCTCATCAGGCGAGGCACAGGCATCCAGCACAGCTCTCGCCTGCGCCAGCATCTCCGGATCGTGGACCTCAAACTGATCGGTGGAACCATGAACTTCGAGCATTCGTTAATCTCCTTATACACTGGTCAAGATGTTTAGAGATGAAGATAGTTTAGAACCCAGGAGGAGTCATTGCTAGATAATCAAAATTTCCTGGCCCAGCAGTCTTCTCAAGTTGCCTGATAATACGTAAGGCATTATCACGCGGCCCCGCCACAAAGAAGGGCTTCCCATTTAAACCAAACGTCAACTTGTAAGGCTCCTTCAACTCACCGCGTGGTGCCAGCAAAAATTGCGAAAGCGCAAAATCCGCTTGCGGCTCGAAGCCAAATTGCGCTGCGTAGTCAATCGATGCATAAATCATCTGGTGCGCCAACTCGAGCGGACACGTCACCGCTTCGACCTCGCGGAAAATCCTACCACTGGCTTCGTTCTCATAACGAGTCCGCGAAAAACCAGTCCTGGCAAACGTATTTTTAAGCCCCAGGCAGTACTTATCAACCAGGTAGACACCAAAACAAATATCACCATCAGGTTGCTGTCGCGCCAAAATAATCTGTACAAGTCCCGATCCCCGTTCCCAATCGCTACTGATCAAGCATTCCTCGATTGGATAGCTGCGTGCACGATGAATAATAGTCTGTTTGGATAATGGCATGGCTGCCTCTTGCGGTGATCTATGGGATGAACCCGCTTTTTGCTTGCTTCTCTTTTTCATCAGTGCTTTCTGGTGTTTTCGTTCATCTCGTGGCATATCTTTTCCCTTTCAGTTTCCAACTCTCATGGCACTATTTTAACAGCCCTGGCAATCTTCTACCCAATTCGTGCTTTCACTCTGCTAGTGCGATAGGGCGCACAGGCGAACCTGTCGCTCCTCGCAGCTTGAGTGGCAGGCAGATGAAGGTAAATTCGTAGCATTGCGTGCGAGCCAGTTCCTCCAGATAGAGGTTCTCGATGATATAGATGCCATGGCGTACCAGCAAGATCATATGACCGGGTAGTGCCACTTGCAGATCGGGATCGACAACGCCCACTTCGTCCCAGGCCACATTGTCCGCTCCTACCGCTTGCACGCCTCTGCTGGCAAGCCAGGAGGACGCACCAGCACTCGCCCCGCCCGCTTGCAGATACACGGTCGGATCATGCCAGAGCGCACCATTGCCCGTGCGTAGCAGTACAACATCTCCCTCACCTATCGCGACACCCTGCTTTTGCGCCGCCGCTTCCAGCTCATCCTGCTGCATTGGATTTCCCACTCCTATACGCTCCACTCCCCGCTGCCGAGCGATGTCCAGCAAGACTCCGCGTGCAATCAATGGCGCAATGGTTTCCGCCCCCAATGCTGTGAAACCACGCGACGTTTGCACACTGGCATCCACCTCGCGTCCACCATATAAGTGTAAATCCTCGGCCTGGTGACACAAAGCATCGATATGGGTACCCGAATGCTCCGTCGTATACATAAAACCAGAGGCACTCGTTCGCGCACTTCCCGTCCCCGCTTCGTGATGGGCATGCAGCGTGTACACGTATCCCGGCGCGTGATTTGGAAATATCGGTGCTCCAAAGTAGCGCGGCTGCTCAAGATCGTAAATACGTGCGTTAGACGATATATTCATAGTTCCCCTCCTACAAGCTTTCCTTGCAGCCCACAAGGATGTTTGCTAGTATATGCTTCTAAAGACTATCACATAGAATGGGTAACTAGAGGAAGGAAAGCTGTCTATGTTATCGCCATCTGAATTGAATCAACTACGTGCTGCTGCCGCGAAACGCACCGAAGCGGTGACAGAACTTACGCAACGTATCTGTGAGGTTCCCGCACCAACAGGAAATGAGCGGGAACGCGCACAACTGGTGGCCTCACTCTGGCAAGAACGCGGCTATACACCCGAAATTGATGCCGTCGGGAACGTCTACGTCCGCCGTGGCAAGCGCGAACAGGGGCCAGTGCTGATGCTACTTGCCCACACTGATACAGTATTTCCACAAACAACACCTATTTCTGTCGTGCGCCAGGGAGATATCTTGCGTGGCCCCGGCATCGGCGACAACAGTGTGAATGTAGCCGCCATGATTAGCGCGTTGGATATCCTCGATGAATTAGCGCAAACTACCTCTGTCGATATCGTCGCGGTGGCCGACGTAGGCGAGGAGGGCCTGGGAAATCTCCTCGGCGCACGCACTGCTGTCGAACGTTACCGCGAGCAATTGGGTGCGGTCATCGCCATCGATGGCAATCTTGGTAATATTACTCATGGCGCGGTTGGCTCTAAACGCTGGCGCATCACTGTGCGCGGGACAGGTGGACATTCATATGGAGCATTCGGCACACCAAGCGCGATCCACGGGCTGGGCCGCATCATCGCTGCCATCGCGGAACTGTCAGTTCCGCAGCAACCAAAGACGACCTTTAATGTCGGTATCATCGAAGGTGGCACCAGCGTCAACACCATCGCCGCGCATGCCTCCGCCCTACTTGATATACGTTCGACCGATATTACCGCCCTCAATCGCGTTGCCGATGAGGTACGAACAATCGTTGCACAGCGTGCCGGTGCTGGCCTGACAACAGAGATTGAGGTACTGGGTGAGCGTCCAGCAGGCGAACGCAGCCAATCTGATCCCTTAGTGCAGCTTGCCGCCGCGGCAATTACCTGGTTAGGTATAGAACCAGCATACGGTGCCTCCAGTACCGATGCCAATATCCCAATCAGCCTCAATATTCCAGCCGTATGCATTGGCATCACGCAGGTAGAACGCATGCATACCCTTGAAGAGTTCCTCTATATCCCGCCCATTGGCAATGGCCTGGCCCAGCTTACCCGCCTCTGCATCGAGGCCTGCACATTGCTTACCCAATGACAGGCTGTAGGGGCCGATTTATCGCGCCCACCGCCGATTGATCGGCCCGTCCTGGTGGTGGATTGTCCGCATTCATTGGTTCATGCCCATCATTGCACCTGGTATGGCTTGCCCCTATGAATAGCGTTCGAAATGCACAAGCTCCGGCAGAGGTTTTCGTGCATGAGTATTTTTGGGACGTGCCTGTCGCGCCGCTTCATCGGGATAGCCCAGCGAAATAATCGTGCGTACCAGGCGTTCTTGTGGGATACCGAGCAGTGTTTTGGCCTCCGTTCTGCCTTGCCCCCGCAGCCAGCCAATGCACGAGCCGACACCATACGCCTCGGCTGCCAACATGATACGCTCGCTCAATCTGCCCTCGTCATAGGTCTCCTGGTCAACCAGCCCCGCATCACCAGCCATCACCAGCACGATACCCACGGCGGCTCCTGCCACATGTTGTGCATAGCCCTCGCACTGTGCCAACGCCTGGAGTGTCTCCCTCTTTTGCGCGACAACCAACTCCCAATGCTGCCGATTACTGGCTGTCCCCGACCAACGCGCCACATTCAGTATCGCGTCAATCACCTCCTGCGGTATCGCCTCCGATCGAAACTGTCGTACCGCACGCAACCCGCGTAAAAGTGCGATGAATTGCTGCGGGTTCTCTGCCTGTTTCATGTTAGCTCTCCTTTGAGTATTCTCTCTAAAATTTAAGTATGGCATGCCCTGTTATTATCATAACGCTTTTGTTGGCAATGGCATTCCTCCATTCGTATCTGGCCCCCCTTGTCTCTTCCGAATGTTTCCCGCCTCTGTCTGAAAGAAGTTGAGAAGGAAATAGAACATTTGGCATAAGGACTGTTGCCAAGTCGCTATCTTCTGTGTACAATTGCTCACAGGACAACAATTTTTGAAAGATAGAAAAATGGCTATTTCGCATCTTGTACGCCACGCCTCTCCATTTTTAAAATGGGTGGGCGGCAAAACACAACTGCTCCCAGTAATGCTTAACTACATTCCTGCGCACTTTGATACCTATATCGAACCCTTTATCGGTGGAGGCGCACTCTTTTTCGAGTTACAACCCACAAAGGCTGTGCTGGCCGACTCTAATCCAGAACTCATCAACTGTTATACAATGGTGCGCGATCAGGTCGAGGATCTAATAAATGTATTAAACTCCTATCAGTATTCTGAAGAGTTTTATTACGCTATGAGAGCAGAGACGCCAGAAGACCCTGTTTTGCGTGCTGCGCGGATGATCTACCTCAATCGGACATGCTATAACGGGTTGTATCGTGTCAACAAACGGGGCCAGTTCAACGTTCCTTTTGGCAGGTACACGAATCCGCTCATTTGTGATCCGGAACGTCTCAGAGCAGCTAGCTATGCGTTAAGGAATGCAGAATTACGTTGTGCCGATTATCTAGATACATTACAGCACTATGCGAAGCCAGGAGATTTTATCTACATCGATCCTCCATACCATCCTGTCTCTAAATATTCTGATTTTAAACGCTACACCGTGGAGTTCTTTTATGTGGATGACCAGCACGCTTTAGCTAAGATGGCGAAGAAACTTGCACAACAAGGTTGCCATGTACTGGTAAGTAATTCACACTGTGATTTTATTTTTGATATTTACAGTGGTTGCCAGATCATTGAGGTTTTGGCAAAGCGCAACATTAATAAAGACCCACTGAAACGGGGCGAAGTAAAAGAGGTACTTGTAGTATGTGGACCCTATTCGACACACCGCCAGACTATCCAGACTACCCACCAACTCGCTTTATGGGAAGTAAACAAGGAATCCTCCCCGCTATTTGGGACGCCGTAGAGCCTTTACCGTTTACGACCGTTCTGGATGCCTTTAGCGGCAGTGGTTGCGTGAGCCATATGTTTAAGCGCAAAGGGAAAACGGTTATTGCGAATGACTTTTCGAAATACTCCTATCATATGGTGAATGCGCTGGTGGCCAATGCTCATGAAACGCTCACCGAGAGCGACATATCCATACTCTTAGCACCCAACGATCAGAGGCAAAACTTTATCCAGGAGACTTTTCAGGGACTCTATTTTGCTGATGAAGACAACCTCTTCCTTGATAACACTATTGCCAACATTCAGCGATTGACTTCATCCTTCAAACAGTCGTTAGCCTTATCTGCCCTGAATAGAGCATGCGTTAAACGCCGTCCTCGTGGTGTCTTTACCTATGTAGGACAACGTTACGATGATGGTCGAAGAGATCTCAAACTCTCATTGCGTGAACAATTTCTTGAAGCCATCGTACTTTTGAATGCAGCGGTATTTGATAACGGTCAACCTAATCTTGCTCTAAACCAGAATGTCTTTAGTTTAGATGTGACAGCAGATTTAGCGTATTTAGACCCACCGTATTATACTCCGCTCTCTGATAACGATTACTTGCGTCGCTATCATTTCGTTGAAGGATTAAGTTGTTATTGGCAAGGGGTTGAAATCCTGCATCATACCAAGACAAAAAAGCTACGCAAATATTTAACTCCTTTTGACTCCCGCACAGAGGTCTACGGCGCATTTGAACGTCTTTTACAAAAGTTCGCAGACAGCATTATAGTCGTGTCCTATTCCTCCAACTCTCTGCCAAACCGTGAAGAATTAACCGCGATGCTCAAGCAGATAAAAGGTAACGTCAAAGTGCATCTGATCGAACATAAATATTCGTTCGGCACCCATGCTCACAAGCTAGACAACCAGAACAACACAGTACAAGAGTATCTGTTTGTTGCATACTGATGAAAAACTGTCGGAAAGTAGTATTACCATACGCATAAATGTTGACTTTAACCTCTAGTTGCTGGTATTCTTTCAGGGGGGAAGCAGAAAAGGCAAGTACTATCACTATGCCTATACAGAAAAGAGGTTCAGATCATGAAATGGCGTCTGCTCTTCCTGTTCATGCTGCTTACTCTGCTAAGCAGCTCATCGGCGATTTTCACCAAAAGTGTTCACGCTGAAACCAACGTTGCCCAACTTTCCAGCAAATGCGTCAACCCCAGTGGGACAAACGTCCTCCATGGACAACTTGGAGGAGCCTACTACACTATTTCCGTCCCCTCGAACTGGCAGGGAACACTGGTTCTCTACAGCCATGGCTATGTATTTCCCGGACAGGCTCTGCTCAATCCTGCACCAGATGCTGGTGATGCTCTGACTGAAGCGGCACTTTTACAGCAAGGCTATGCGCTTGCCGGCTCTTCCTATAGTCAGAATGGCTGGGCACTTCAGCAAGCCTTCCACGACCAGATCGCCTTGCTGGATTTCTTCAATGCGACCTGTGGCCATCCCACCCGCACGATTGCCTGGGGCCACTCTCTCGGCGGCATCATCACTGCTGGACTGGTTCAACTCTATCCTGATCGTTTCGTCGGTGCCTTGCCTATGTGCGGCGTGGTCGCCGGTGGAGTTGGGACGTGGAACCAGGCCCTCGATAGTGCCTTTGCCTTCAATGTCCTCCTGGCCGGGAATGCCCTGCCCATTGTGCATATAACCGATCCCACAGGTACCTACAATCAGGCTGAGTCAATAGTGGAGACGGCACAGAAGACTCCCCAGGGCAAGGCTCGTATCGCTCTAGCTTCCGCCTTAGCAGACATTCCTGGCTGGTTTGATCCGAGCACGCCTGAGCCTGGAAGTATGGACTACACCACCCAGGAGCAGAATCAATTCCTCTGGGAAAGTCAGGTTGACTTTGCCTTTGCCTTCGAGGCCCGTGTTGAACTTGAGGCTCGTGCAGGTGGCAACCCTTCGTGGAATACTGGTGTCGATTACCGCACGCAACTGGCACATTCAGCTAGTAGCCGCGAGGTTTCAGCTCTCTACAAACAAGCTGGCTTGAATCTGAATCAGGACCTGAACACCCTGACTACGACTCAGCGCATCAAAGCTGATCCGGGAGCAGTAGGGTACTTGAATAAGTACATCACCTTCAATGGCGATCTAAATATGCCTGTACTGACTATGCACACGACTGGTGATGGACTTGTCGTCAACCAGGACGAGCAAGCATATGCAAGTGTGGTGGATTGGAGAGGAGACTCTAATCTGTTGCGCCAGGTGTTCGTCCATCGTGCTGGTCACTGTGCCTTTACCCCCGCGGAGACAGTGACAGCTTTCCAAACACTTATTCATCGCCTGGCAACAGGCACCTGGGCTAATTCTATCGCTCCTGCTCTCATGAACAAGGAAGCGACCGCCCTCGGCCCAACCTTGAATACGGCACCATCGGCCTTCCTCAAATTCGCGCCAACCATTTTCCTACGTCCATTCGACATTCGTAATGAGCAGTAATATCGGATAGGTAGAGAAGGCAAAGCCTCCTCTACCTGACCCATCTGTACCCAGAACAACTCACCCTCGCTGTCGTCCCCACACCGTAGCATTCACCAAATTCGTTGGTCGCTCACCTCTCAATGCGCTGGCGATTTGCTCACAAGCCATAACCTGCATACGTAGTACACTGGCGGCGGTGTACGAGCCAATGTGCGGCGTGCAGATGGTGTTGGGATGCGTGAAGAGAGGATGATTGGTCATGGGCGGCTCCGGGTCAAAGACATCCAATGCCGCACCTGCCAGCTGTCCTGAGCGCAATGCGTCGAGCAGGGCGGTCTCGTCGATTAACGCCCCACGGGCGACATTAACCAGGTAACTTCCTTTGGGCAGCAGGTTCAGCATTGCGGCATTCATAAGTTGGTAGGTTTCAGGAGTGGAAGGACAATGCAGCGAGACCACTTGCGCCCGCGGCAATAGTTCCGCCAGCGTGGGAACCAGTGCCACGCCCAGCGCGCTGGCTCGTTCAGGCGTGACGAAAGGGTCAAAGGCCAGAACCGTCATGCCAAGAACGCGTGCGATAGCCGCGACACGGCTCCCAATGCGTCCCAGGCCCACTAACCCTAACACTCCACCCGCTACCTCAGAGCCTGTCGCCAGCTCTGTATGTTCCGGAAATGGTTGCCCTGAACGCAAGATACGATCACCTATCATCACCTGCTTGCAAAGATTGAGCATCAGCGCAATGGCGTGTTCTGCCGTGGACTCGGTTGGCCCATCGGGCGTATTCACTACCATAATACCGCGCTGAGTTGCCGCGTCCAGGTCAACGCGATCGACACCAATCCCTGAACGGGCGATGATCCGCAAGCGTTGGCCGATGCGATCCATCACCTCACCGGTCACAAAGATTTCACCCCCGACAATGATGGCATCAGCCGTTGCTGCTTCCGCGTACCAATCATTGCGTTCGCCTACCTTGCTAACGGCAACTGTAGCCAGCCCTTGCAGTACAGCCAGAGCGGCAGGTTGCAATGCCTTGCCCGTCCAGATATGTGCCAGCGGCATATTCGACCTTCTTTCTCTCTTGTTTCGCCCTTATACTCCCCACGAGTTATCCGCGAGCAGTACGCAAGTTTTGCGTTGCGGCAGCGATCATGCTACTGATATCAGTCGTCACGCTGATCATCTGGAAGCCTTGACGTATACGTTCAGCGGAAGTCTCTCCATTGCTGCTAAAGATGCCGAGGGCAACTGAATGTTTCCGTGCTGCCGCCTTAACACGTTCCAGGGCGTCCATAAACTCAGGTTCGGCACCATCGCTGCTTGGTGTGAGACCGAGTTGGGCATGGAGATCATTCGGCCCGACGAAGGCTACATCTATTCCTGGCACCGAGAGAATATCGTCGAGATTCTGGAGTGCCTGCTGACTCTCAATCTGGACGGTCACGATAATTTCATCATTCGCCGTCCGTGCATAACTGGGCCAGTCGGTGATGCCGAACCCATAGGGGCCGAAAGCTCCGCCAATACTACGCGTGCCACGCGGCGGATATTTCGCATGCTCTACCACGCGTTGTGCCTCCTCACGAGTATTGACCATCGGAACCACCACACCCCAGGCTCCAGCGTCCAAGGCCCACTTGAACCACTCGACACTATTGGTGGGAACGCGCACCATAGGAGCGCATGTCCCAGCATCGGCGATGGCCCCAACCATATCACCCATAAGCACAGGATTCTGCGCGGAATGCTCCATATCCACGACGAGCCAATCGAAGCCAAGTCGCGCCATTATTCGGGCCGCGGGAACGCTGGGAAGGCTCAACCATGCCCCCAGTGCAGGTTCACCCCGTTTGAGTTTTTCTTTCACCTGGTTTGTTCGCATCGTGTACTCATCTTTCTGCTAGTGCTATTATCGAGAGACTGTCTTGTATCCTCTATTATGGCACTGCGCTTTATGAAGACGCAACAGAACTCAATAGCTACTCTTCTCCCGTTATCCAATACCCGCCCACAGTCTCTATCGAGTAGTCCTGCCCAGTGACTTCCGCGAGCCTTAGCAGAATCTTCTCCACATCCCTCCTCGATAGAGCACCCCCTTGCTCCATTCGGTACACAAGGCCTGGCTCAACGTAGGCGATGGCGGAGATGGCGTAGGTGCTCAGATGGTACTTGTGTTTAATATCGCGCAGGGTGGTTTTTCCCTCTTCACTGATGTATGGCACTTATCCTACCACCTTCATATAGATTTCGGTAACAATCTGCTCATAGAGCCTTGCAATCTCGCTCACTATCTGACTTTCCTTTGCTCATCAGGTATGATAAGTATAGATTATATATGCCGTTTTAATGATAACCAGCACATTACATACCATTACAATGGGATTGTGTCAAGTAGTCAGGTCTAGTATCATGCAAATAGCAACCAGGAAGAGGCAATAGAAGGGTAACAAAGATGAGACGCTTGCGTGTGAAAGAGGTCGCCCAAGCCAAGGGCTTTACAATGGCGCGGTTACAAAGGGCTGCTGACATCAATCTCAAAACGATGCAGTCCATTTGGCACAATCCGCAACACGATGCGTCGTTGAATACGCTTGATAAGTTAGCGAAAGCGTTGGCTGTTCCTGTCACCGATTTGATAGAGGATGTGCCAGAAGGTATACCACCGCCGCCCACTCCCAAGAAACAGAAGAAGGTAGCCGAGGATAGCGGCTCCTACCCCACAGATGAACGCCGGAAACCTTCTTGATTGCAAGACAACGAAATGAGCGAATTTATAAAAAGTAAGGGCTGTGTTACCGACAGTAGCAACACAGCCCTTACTTTTTATAAATTCTCCTCACAAACCGCCTTAAGCACTATGCGCAGAAAGCGACGATAACGCATACCCTTGCCCTATTGGGACATAGCGTACAGTCACGTTAATGACCGCGAGCGTATCAAAGATTTGTAATAACGAACAACCTAAGATATCCTCTACCGCGCACTCCAACTCCAGGCAAGTCTCCGATGGAAACTCTGAAAATTTCTCGGAACCTTGGAGATGAATTTCAATCTCGTACATTCGGTGCTCCTTTAGTGATGAAATGATGTTAAACGCTGCTCGCTACATTAAGGGGATTATCCATACTCTTACTAACGTAGATACCGTGGATGGCTCAAAAGGACTCAAGCATTAATCCAAGATGAAGGCAAGTAATTTGTAACATCTGCAATGTCCCCTCCCAACACCCGCGCTACTTCCACATTTTGGTGTGTGTTATAATTGATTAGACTTCTATTCTAGCAATATAGATGACAATGTACAGAGCATTGTCACAACACAGGTTAAAAACATGTCGAAGAAATCGAAATCATCCAAGCATAAGAGAAGTGTGGTAACGGCTTTCAGCACGGCTCCGTCAGGGGTTCATGAGCGATTGAGGCAGATTAGTGATCAGTTGCTGCAACAAGATTATGAAGGAGCCGTCGCGAACTGTGAGCAGTTACTGAGCTATCTTCCACAAAGCTCTCCGGTGCGGGTTGACGTGCTTGGGCAACTTGGCACAGCATATAATATGGCACAAGATTTTCCCAAGGCTTATGCTGTTTTGACTCAAGCCATCAGTTTGCGTCCCCATGACCCCCTTCTATGGCACAATCGTGGCCTGGCAAGTCGTTTCACTTCTCGCTTTGGGCAATCTTTCCGTGATTTTGAGCGTGCAGCTGCGTTAAATACCGACCCTGCCCTGAAAAAGGAGATAGATAGGGAGTTACCATTTGGTGCGCAGGTTGTCAAAGATTCCATAAAGCTGCGCGGGCCAAACTTTACCTTGGATCAATTGATTGAGCAAGAGGATATCTATACACGAGGTCTGAATTTACTGGAATCTCATCAATGGCATGAGGCCGTGCAGATGTTCCAGGCCGCTATCGCAATGGGTGATTGTGTACCACAACCTTGGTTCAACATTGCTGGCTGCTATATGAGGCAGGGGCGTTATGATGAAGCAGAAGCGGCCTTGAAACGCGCCCTCGAAATTGAGCCAGATTATACCCTTGCGAAACGCTCCCTGGCAGCTCTCCCCGAAATCCGGCGTTTCGGGCTACCTGAAAACACCGGCACATATGACCCGTTCAAGGGTACAGTTAACCAATCGCTAACATTCATTATGGAGTCGTGAATTTTTCTATGCTAAACCTCTCAGAAGTTGGTGCGCATGTAGACACCGCGGGCGGCTTGACCGTTCGTTTTGGCATCTATTTGCCCAATATTACTGCCGCGAAGGGCTATGCTGTCGTCGTGCGCATCATCCATGAGAAAGACCAGTTCACGATAGAGATTCCCGCCAAAAACTTCCTGCTAACCTTTGATGAAACCTCTCCCCTTGGCTTGTGGAGCGCAACGATTGATCTGGCTGCCCATGTAGACGGCAACTTCGGCACGCCCGGCAAGTATTTATACCGCTATATGCTTTTGCGACAGGAAGCGGGCACTCTGCCCAACCCGATGACCGTGACTATTTCCGACCCGCTCAAACCACAGCAGCACGACTTCACAGCCAATCTCGTGACCCTCTTCATTACTGACCCCTTTGCCACCGACACCGGCATTGGCAAACTCTCTGCCTTCACCGTGAGCAACGCACCTATGCCACCATTTACCTGGATGGATGATGCCTTCAAGATGCCGGAGTTGGATGACCTGGTGGTTTATGAATTGCAGGTGGAGGAGTTCGCCAGCACCTTCGATGGTGTCAGCCAGCGTCTGGATTATCTGCTAGGTCTGGGCGTGAACGTGCTTGAATTGATGCCGATCACCACTGTGCCACAAATCTTTGATTGGGGTTATGGGCCATTGCACTTTTTTGCGCCGGAAGATCGCTGGGGCGGACTGCATGGTCTGCAAGGGCTTGTCGATGCCTGTCATGCCAGAGGTATGGCCGTCATTCTGGATGTAGTCTATCAACATGTAAGCGATGATTTCGCCTATAACCGCGTCTACAAGGATAGCGGCGAAGTTGGCCCAATGGGGACATTCCCAAATGGTGCGTTTGGTGCGCAAACGACCTTCCATAACATGCCCTTCACCCTTGACTATTTTCGCACCTCGAATGCCTACTGGCTGAACGAATGTCATGTTGATGGTTTTCGCTATGACAACGTCAGTGGCTACTACGATGGGCCAACGGGGGATGCGTACGCCGCTCTGGTCTACAATACCTATCAGGACTCACTGCCCATTCCGCGCTTCCAGGACGCGAAAGGCTATAGCCGTATCATCCAGTGTGCGGAGTACCTGGACAATCCACCGGCCATTCTGCGCGATACCTACTCTAATGCCACCTGGCAAGATGCTCTGCTCGCTAAAGCGGAAGATATGGCGCAGCATCGCTACGTCGATGATAGCTTTGTGCATTTGCTCGATCCAAACTTTAGCGGCTACCCTGCGACGCGGAACTTCAACGGCATCGCGGCACCCGTCGCTCCCTTCCAGTACCTCAATTCGCATGACCACGAACATTTGATTGACAGCTTTGGCACTGCACCTGGTATTGGTGGTCAGGGCGATATCGCCTTTGGCATTCGCGCAAACGTGGCGAAGTTGCAGCCTTTTGCCATCGCGCTCTACACCTGCGCTGGCATCCCCATGCTCTGGCAAGGTGAGGAGATCGTCGAGAACTACACGTTGCCACCCGGTGGCAATGCCCGTATCTCTTTCCGCCGCAGCATGCACTGGGAATATTTCTACGACCAGTACGGCCAGGAACTCGTGCGTCTCTATCGTATCCTGGGCCGTTTGCGCCGTAGCTTGCGAGTATTGCGTAGTCGCGAACTGTTCTATTTCAACCAACAGTCCAACCTGGCAGCACAGATTGTGGCCTACCAACGCCATGCACCAGCTACAGCCACTGAACCGGAACAGTATGCAATGGTCTTCCTCAACTTCTCGGACGCGGAACAGACTATCTCAGTCCCCTTCCCCAAAGCTGGTATCTATCGCGAAATGATAGATGATGAAGCCCGTGGACCTCATCATCTGGATATTACCGTGGCAAAGGATGGTGCTATAGTGGCACTGCCACAACCCGTGCCATCAAACTACGGCTATATTTTTGTATCCCTATAGTCCTTCGCTGGTCTCGCGGATTAACTGATCGACCACCGCTTTCATATCGCCGGTCTGCTGAAAAGTTGCCAACTGGCGGTCGGCACTGGAACCCTCTTGTAAGATGCGATAGGCGTACTCGACCTCTTTGCGGCTGCCCAGCTCATCGATGACATCGCCGATAAACCACTCGATCATTTCACGGATCAGCTCACGCGCTGGCCTTTCTTCCTGCTTGCCGAAGTCGATCAATTTGCCGTCCAGCCCGTAGCGCACAGCACGCCACTTGTTCTCTTCGACCAGATCGTGTGGATAGACGCGGAAGGTCAAGTTGTCGCGGCGCAATTTCCAGAGCTTTGCCACGATGGCCTGGAAGATGGCCGCGATACAGATAGCTTCATCGACGCGGGTGCAGACATCGCAGATGCGGAATTCAATGGTGGGGTACGTTGAATTGGGGCGCACATCCCACCAGATTTTACTGGCATTGGGAATGGTATTGGTACGCACCAGCGTCTCCACCAGATAGTTGTAGTCCTCATACGATTGAAATACGCGCGGGATACCACTGCGCGGGAAATTGCGGAAGATGATACTGCGGTACGACTTCAAGCCGGTGGTGCGACCCATCCAGAACGGAGAACTGGTGGAGAGACAGAGAATATGCGGCAGCAGATAGCGCATGACGTTCATAGTGTCAATAAGGAATTCGCGGTCTTCGATGCCAACGTGTACATGCGTGCCGAAGATCAAGAGGCGTTGGGCGAGTTCCTGCATGTCCTGCTTCACGCCCATATAGCGTTCCTGTGGTGTGATTTCCTGATTCATCCACGAAGAAAAAGGGTGTGTGCCGGCGGCCACGATCTTCAACCCGTTCTTGCCAGCCAGGCCAATGATGGCACTGCGCAGGCGCACCAGTTCTGTGCGTAGTTCGGCTGGAGTCTGGCAGACCGAGGAGCCAACCTCGACCATGGCCTGATGCATCTCAGGTTTGACCTGCTCGCGCAGGATGAGCTTACCCTCCTCAATGATTTGGGTGATATAGGAACGCAGTTCTCGGGTCTCCGGATCGACTATCTGGTACTCTTCCTCGATGCCGATGGTGAGCGAAGGTGCTTTCATGGTAACTCTCTCCTCTGTAACCTCAACGCTTTTCCACAATAAATGTCGCTACGGTTGAGCCGGTGCCAGCAGTAACGTTCAACAGGGCCTCAGTAGAGAGTCGCGAGAGGCAGCCGTCCACATAGTCACCGTAAAAGACCAGTGGATTGGTGTCCAACATGCGATCATTGAATTCAACATGACCATTGTTCAGGCTGGGATAGGGTTCGCTGGGAATAGCGACCCGCTCTTGCACAATGTACGGTTCCGTCAACGCGATTTGGAGTGCTTGCGCCCAACCAGCAATGTCAGTTTCCCAGCCCAGGACAATACCCTTGCCGCCGTAGTCATCGTTCGGCTTCAGCACAAAATTTTCGCGATGCTCAAGCACGTAGGGGAGCATATCAATCATCTGGCCGTGGAAAAGAGAATGACGTTCCTCGACGCGGCACGTCCAGGGAATATGAGCCTCGATGGCCGCTCGCTCCTCGGCATTGAAAAGGGCAGCGTTGCGCTCATCGCTGAGGACGGCCAGGCTCGCTTTCTTATGCAGAATCTTGCACCGGAACGGGTTAATCATGCAGACCGCGCCATCCAGCACTGCTCGTACCACGGGATGATCCAGCCCACCGATCGCAATAAGTTCGTTAATCAGCACGCGTTTATAGATCAAAGTGATATGAAAATCACCTGCCATCAGGCGACCATCGCGATACTCCACCTCGCGTGGATCGGCTATAACACACTCGAAGCCTTGCGATTTGAAGTAATCGGCGAACAGCACGAACTCGCTATAGCTGGGTACCTCACGCCAATCGAGAATGGCGATACGTGGTGCTTCACAATGCCCCGCCCACTGCTGATAGGCGTCCAGCAGCACGTTCAGGACGCTGTGACGTGCTGGCAATGGGCGCACCTCGTATTGGCGCAAAAATTCGCGCATCACAGGCAGGCCGTAAAATACCTCGGTAAGGGAATCGTTATAGCCTGGACTCGCGGGCGTCTCCGCGTTATACTCGGTCAGACGCAATCCACCGCGCTCCGTCACGAAAAAAGTATCGACCCGCGAAGTCGGACTGGGATTGCGAAAGCCCGGATCATGCCGCACCAGTGCCTCCTCCCAATCGAGCAGACCAAATTGTGTGCGAACTGTCGCATCTTCCATCGCCGCGTGATAAGCCTTGTCAAAAGCCCTCAGCAGCACCCGTACCCGCGCTTGCAGAAAGCGATACTGTTCAGGCGTCATGAAGCGTGGTCGCAGAATGGTGCAGAGCGGTCTTCCCCCGAAATAGAGTCCGCGCTGTAATTGTTGGGCATCAATCTGGGCCTGCGACGCGCTGGCTAGCTCGTCCGTCAGGAGTTCATGATAACTTTGAATAGCTTCTCGCAATGACATCGCAGACCTCTTTCTCTACCAGGGCGACCACCTACCAGGGCGACCACCTACCAGGGCGACCACCTACCAGGGCGACCACCTACCAGGGCGACCACCTACCAGGGCGACCACCTACCAGGGCGACCACCTACCAGGGCGA
>JBPCJY010000085.1:0-87152 GCA_051004815.1 Ktedonobacteraceae bacterium | reverse complement strand
CTCTCGCTGTGTCATCCTGAGCGAGAGCGAAGGATCTCTCTCGCTGTGTCATCCTGAGCGAGAGCGAAGGATCTCTCTCGCTGTGTCATCCTGAGCGAGAGCGAAGGATGACCCTCCTGAAATCGCTTCGGTTGACTGGCAACCTGTCTTCTTTGAAAGGTATTGAGCACAAGGCCCCCATCGACCGTCTCCTCCTCCCCTTGTCCCTACGCAGACCAGGACGCTCTCTCCTTTTCGTAAAAAAATGAAACGCATCCGATGTCCCTACAGAGATTCTAGCACAGAAGCCATAAATTCCCTTGTGCTCGCACTCCCCCCTTGATCGCGTGTCAAACTCACCCCCGTGCGATAGCTCCGCTCAAGCGCACACTCCAGCCGCCGTGCCTGTTCAGCATAACCGAAATAGCTCAGCAGCATAGCCCCGGAAAGTAGCATAGCCGTGGGATTGATCCACCCTTTACCAGCCAAATCCGGTGCCGAACCATGCACTGGCTCAAAGTAAGCATAGTCTTCCCCATAACAGGCACTGGGCGCAAGACCCAGCCCGCCAATGCTGCCACTGGCCACATCAGCGAGTATATCGCCATGTTCATTGGAGAGTAATACCACATCCAACGTCTCCGGTGCCGCCACCATCCTTCGCGCCAGGTCATCGATCAGAAACTCCTGGTACTCTAAAGTAGCATACGAACGTACAGTTTCCGCTACAATCGTGCGCAAGCGTCCATCGGTACGCGGCAAAATCGAGTACTTCGCACCGAGCGTCACCCGCCCAGGATACCCGGCACGTTGGCGGCTGAGTGCTAACTCACACGCCGCCTTCGCCACCCGATACATCTGCTCGTCGGTATAGACACGCACAGCATAAGCTCCCGCTTTTCCTACCGGGGCCGCTTGCCACCACGAACCACTGCTGGACAACGCGCTGAGTTCCGCGATATCACCTTCGCGTGGTGGATACATCCCTTCCAGATTCTCACGTACTATCACATAGTCGATACGCTCAGGATGCAGC
Organism: Ktedonobacteraceae bacterium; assembly: GCA_051004815.1. Lineage (GTDB taxonomy): Bacteria > Chloroflexota > Ktedonobacteria > Ktedonobacterales > Ktedonobacteraceae > JBBQXY01. The sequence continues at coordinate 86,137 of JBPCJY010000085.1, read as the reverse complement.
ATTGGACTATTGTACCCCGGATACCAGCGCACAGGCCGCACATTTACAAATGTCTCTTTGCCCCAGCGCAGATACCACAAGACAGGTCTGCTTGGCCCTCCACTCGCGCCAAAGAGCGTACAGTCCGCGCCATCGATAGCAGTCCGCGTCACGTCGGGAAACGCGTCACCACACTGTGCTACTGCCTCGCGTCCACTCAGTACCTCCACGAAGCGCAACTCCGGTACTAACAAGCGCAAGACCTCCACCGTGGGTTGCACCACTTCCGGGGCGGCGTCATCTCCCGCAACGACACAGACCGTCGGCGGCTCCAACGGCATATGTGCTGGCAAACGGCCAAAGTAGCGCGGCATCATCGCAAGGTTCCTTCCTGGCGAATATATTCGATGATGCCGCCCGCCGCCACAATACGCGCCACAAAGGGGTTCAATGGCTCAGCCTGAAACGTCTGTCCCGTTGTAATGTTATGAATACAGCCGGTCGCCAGGTCTACCTCTATCTGCTGCCCATCGGCACTGGCTAGCACCGCCTCTTCGCACACCAGCACGGGCAGACCAATATTCACCGCGTTGCGATAGAAGATGCGTGCAAAACTCCGGGCGATGACCACCTGCACGCCGCTTGCCAGGATAGCCACCGGCGCATGTTCGCGTGAAGACCCACAGCCAAAGTTGTGACCCGCCATCAGCACATCACCCACCTGCACCTGCTGCGCGAATGCTGGCAGCACCTCGCACAGGCAGTAACGCGCTAACTGTGTACGATCAGTGGTCACATTGTAACGTCCAGGAATAATAACATCCGTATTGACATTGTCATCCAGCATCCAGATACGACTCATAAGCATTCATCCTTTTCCTGTCATTCTGAGCGCAGCGAAGAATCTCTCTGTTCGCGCAGCTTGTCCTTTTCTTTATTTATCAAACCTACAAAAATTGTCGCGGGTCCGTAATATGTCCCGTCAACGCCGTAGCGGCGGCAGTAGCTGGGCTACCCAGGTAAATTTCAGCCGTGGGATCGCCCATTCGCCCCGTAAAGTTGCGATTCATCGTCGTTAATGCCCGTTCGCCAGGGGCCAGTACTCCGTAATGCCGCCCGATGCAGGGGCCACAACCAGGCGTGCCGACCGATGCCCCCGCCTGCACAAACGTTTCCAGATAGCCCAGGCGCATCGCCTCCAGATAAATTTCGCGTGAGGCTGGCACCACCACCATGCGTGTCCGGGGGTGAATGGTCTTTCCTTGCAGGATACCGGCGGCGATTGCAAGATCATCGAGCCGTCCGTTGGTACAGGTGCCGAGAAACACTTGATCGATCTGCACTTGCTCAACTTCTCCTACGGGTACGACGTTGTTCACATCTGGTGGACAGGCGATCAGAGATTGCAGGAGCGATGCATCGATCTCCACCACGCGTTCATAGCGCGGATTGCGCGGTGCAAGCATAGGATACTCGCGGTCGGTACGGCCACGTAGCCACTCCTGCGTGATCGCATCAGGAGCCACCAGTCCCGCTTTGCCGCCCATTTCAATCGCCATATTGCAGAACGTAAAGCGTTCGCTCACCGACATCTGCTCAACCAACGCTCCACTGTATTCGATGGCGCGATAGTTTGCACCATCAACCCCTAGCCGACGTACCATTTCAAAGGTGACATCCTTGGCGTAGACACCAAAGGGGAGCGTTCCCGTAATGCGAATATTGATAGTAGATGGGACGCGAAACCATGTCCGTCCTGTCGCATAGGCCACACCGATATCGGTAGAACCCATACCAGTCGCAAAAGCACCGAGCGCACCATACGTGCAGGTATGGCTATCGGCTCCCACGATGACATCCCCCGGTGCCACATACCCACGTTCCGGCATCACCTGGTGACAGATACCTTCCTGCAAAATGGTAATGTCCTGCTCTTGTGCGAACGTGCGGATATCGCGTTGCAACGTTGCCGCCGCGATAGTCGCGGCAGGCACGATATGATCAAACACAATATGCGACCGCCGTGGATTAAAGACGCGTCCACCACTCTGCTGAGACAACTTGCGAAAGGCCTGTACCGCCAATGGTGTGGTCGTATCGTGGCTCATCACGCGGTCAACCTCCACCACGATCGTCTCGCCCTCCTCTACCGTGCGCCCCAACTTATGACTAAAGATTTCCTCGGTTAATGTTCCCATGTTACACTCCCTTTCTCTTGATACCAGGCATGAATACATGCATCGACTACCTCTTCACTGAGCGAACCTTGTTCGGCTCGCTTTTTGAGCACCTGGGTGAGATTACAAATCTCGTCGCTGCTCAGCTGCAACCCCAACGTTGCCGCACGATGTCCAACGGCATAGCGTCCTGTGAAGCGCGACCCAATATCGATGTGGCGCGTCAGTCCAAAATCGCTGGGATTGAGCACTTCATAGGTGCGGGGATTCTGCAACACCGCTTTGGTGTGTACACCCGCTCTATGCGTAAATGCACCGGGCGCGGTTATCGGCGTATTAAAAGGAATAGTAAGTTTCAGGCACTCAGCCACATACTGATCGAGTGTTGACAGTTGCGTGAGGTCATACGTTGCCAATAATGCAGGATGATGAATATAGAGTTGCGCGATCAGCCCACTCAGTGAAGCAATGCCATTGCGCTCACCGATACCTAATACGGTGACATCCAGGCAGTCTGCCCCTGCTTCCAATGCTGTAATGGTATTGGCGGTGGCACAGCCAGTGTCATTGTGGCCATGGAACTCGATGCCAACGTGTGGATAGCGTTCCGCACACAGCTGTACAAGTTGCTCCACCTGACGCGGAGAGGCAATCCCCACGGTATCCGGCAAGCCAATGCGCTGCACACCCGCCTCGACTACCGCATCAAAGACCGTCAACAGATCAACCAGATCACTGCGAAAGGCATCCTCGGCTGAGAAGCGCACGTAGCGTCCAGCATCGCGAATTCGTCGTATCAATGGTACCGCGTCAGCCCGTATTTGCTCAATGCGACGTCCATGACTAAAGGTACGTAGCTCCGCTGATGTCCCATAGAAGAGGTTCAATCCGCAAACAGGCGTCTCCAGCGCAGCCTGTACATCGGCTTCGACACAACGCACATGTGCCACAACGCGTGCTTGTAGCTCAAGTTCACACACGGCCTGCACAGTATATCGGGTCTCTGGCGATGCGATGGGCGAAGGAACTTCTATAAAAGAAACACCAACGGCATCCAGCAAACGCGCTATCGTCAGTCGTTGCGCCAGATTGAAGTAAGCACCAACAAATTGCTCTCCCTCACGCAATGTTGAGTCGAGGATAGTAAGTGTACTCATAGCGTTATTTCCCTTTGTAATGCCAGTTCGCGCAGCACCAATTCGAGTGCATCGATAGCCTGGCTATACTCGGCAATACTTATATGCTCTTGTGGTGTATGATCCAGGTGCGAGTCACCAGGGCCATACGCTACAATATTCTGACCCCAGCGTGGCCCCACCACGTTCATATCCGACGTACCTGTTTTATGTTTGAAGGAAGGCTGCCCACCAGTAGCGCGAATAGCAGCGATGAAAGCGCGTGCCAATGGCGTTGTACGTGTCGTCTGAAAGGCCACCTCTTCAGCAGAAAAACTGAGTTCAGCTTCATCCTCATAGGCCCAACGCTCCAATCGTGTCCGCAAACCTTCGCTATCGTAGTCCGGCGGCAAACGATAGCCGATGAAGAGCCGACTCTGTTCCTCCAGACCATCCGCATCGCTATGCATACTGCGCAGCGAAGGCATCAGCGCGGCAAACGTAGAGTTTGTCGCGTGTTGCTCATTCCACGCACTGGCATGCTGTCGCACACGATTCCAGAAGGCCACTGCTACCTCGCTACTGTTTTGCCGCACTCCCGCGCTATGGTGGGCAGGCCGTGTAACGCGATACTCCACCAGCAGCCTGCCTTTATAACCAATCGTCACCGCTGCACTTCCGCTCGGCTCGCCAATAATACAGGCACAAGGCCGATAGCGTTCCACTACCGCACGCGCCCCGCGTGACGTAGACGACTCCTCTTCAACGGCACCAATCACGACTATCGGTCTCCGCAAAGCACCCACTGCTCCATGACGTACCAACCGGGCGGTCGCACACACGAAAGCCGCCAGTGGCCCCTTCGCGTCTACCGCCCCCCGCCCAAACAGCACACCATCCTCCAGCTTCACCGGAATGCAACCACGCACCGTATCCATATGCCCCAGCAGAACAACCGGCGACATCTCAGCACCCCCGTCAAGAGCATGTGTAGAAGCAACAAAGTTCCCAGCCTCATCTATACAAGCATGCAAACCCATTTGCCGCGCCTGTTCAACCAGAAACCCGGCCAACGCTCCTTCCTGCCCCGAATAGCTCGGAATAGTGAGCATGTTGTAGAGAAGTTCTACCTCACCTCCTTCCCCCGAAGGGGTAGGTTTTTCAGAGAGGCTCTGCCTCTCTGAAAAACCTACCCCTTCCACCAACACCTCTTCCACCACATCCAGCACCCTTTCCATTTGCTGCTCCGTAATCACCAGAGGCGGCAACAGGCGAATGACGTTCGGCCCAGCCTGCAAGGCGAGGACACCGCGTTCGACCAATGCCTCCAGGTACGGTTGCGCCCGCCGACTGAGTTCGATACCCAATAACAAGCCTCTACCACGTACAGCGCGGATAAGCGGACTACGTAACGCGCTCAGCCGTTCAAAGGCATATGCACCCAGCGTAGCAGCACGCTCAGCTAGAGCTTCTTGTTCCAGGATATCGAGGGTAGCTAGCGCAGCTGCACAGGCTAATGGATTACCACCAAAGCTGCTGCCATGGATACCCCTCGTAATGCGCCCACTCTCCATCACACGCGGCCCCAGGCAGACCGCCCCCATTGGAATACCGCCAGCCAGGGATTTCGCCAGGCAGAGGATATCTGGTTGCAGGTCATAATGATTGCAAGCGAAGAAACTTCCTGTCCGCCCAAAGCCCGTCTGCACCTCATCAACAATCAGCAACGCTCCCCGTTCGCGACAAAGTGCTGCCAGCCCCTGTACATACTCTTCGGAAGCCACATGCACACCGCCTTCCCCCTGTACCAACTCAATTATTACCGCCGCCGTCTCTGGGCCGATGGCACCTTCCGCTGCCGCGAGATCATTAAAACGGATATGGCTGACACCAGGGACGAGTGGCGCAAAAGGCTCACGGTAATGCGGCTCCCATGTCGTCGAAAGCGCACCCATCGTACGCCCATGGAAGCCACGCAGCGCGGCCACGATGCCGCTGCGTCCTGTCGCGATACGAGCGAATTTAAGGGCACCTTCCACCGCCTCCGCACCGCTATTGCACAGAAAGATATGTGTCAAACCTTCCGGCGTAAATTGTGCCAAACGTTCCAGGAGGCAAGCCCGCACATCGTTGTAGAGAATTTCAGGGCAGGTAATCAGCCGTTGCGCCTGCGCCGCAATGGCAGCAGCCACCTCTGATCGTCCATGCCCTACGTTTGCTACCCCGTAGCCCGCGATGCAGTCGATATATTCGCGCCCTTCAGCATCCCAAACTAACGCGCCGTTTCCTCGTACAATGACTACGGGACGCTTACTATACACACCAGTGCTATACATATTTTCCAGGTCAATTGTCGTGCTCATATACTGATCCTTTCTCACTTGCTGACCCTGCACTGTCATTCTGAGCGCAGCGAAGAATCTATCGTTGTTCCCGCGCCATTGAGTACCTCCAACAACGAAATACTCCCAATACAGACGCGTGACACGCCGCCTTGCAAAGCTTCTTGCGCTCCCAGCAGTTTCTTGCGCATACGCCCCTGCGCATATTCCATGTAGTCAGCTAACTCATCCGCCGGAATGGTGTGAATGAGCGTCGCATTATCCCCTGCATCGGTCAGCAGACCGGGAACGTTCGTCATGATGACCAACGTATCCGCCTGTAGAGCTACCGCAACAGCAGCAGCAACACGGTCTCCATCGACATTCAAACGCTCTCCCTCCCTGCTCAACGCCAACGGCGCGATGACGGGAGTGTAACCAGCAGTAAGGAGTTGCTGTAGCAATGCCGTATTCACTTGCTCAATCTGTCCCGTATAGTCGTCGCGCACGATCTGTGTACGGCCCTCCGGCGTTACCGTGCGTATCACGGACTTGCGCCTTGCCAGCAGCAATCGCCCATCCACTCCTGTCAGCCCAAAAGCATTGATCCCTTGTTGCTGCAAACACGCCACCAACGCGGTATTGATCTCCCCAGCAATGGCCATCGCATAGACCCGCAACGTCTCGCTATCCGTGTAGCGACTGACCATCCCACTCGGAGAGGTAATCATCCGTACCGATTGTCCCAAACGCTCAGAGAGTGTATTCGTCAGTTCAGACCCGCCATGCACTACGACAACACGTTGCCCAAGGGCAACACTCCGCGCTATCTCATGTACAATGTTCTCCGTGGTGACACCTGCACCACCGCCAATTTTCACAATAAGCATCATAATCATTCCCATTCTTCTATGTCATTCTGAGCGCAGCGAAGAATCTACACAGGATGCAAGCCAGGAGAGCTTAGTCCCAACGTTTCATCCCAACCGCACATGCAGTTGAGTGCCTGCACCGCATTACCAGCCGCACCCTTCATCAGGTTGTCCAAAGCGGCGATGACCACTACTCTTCCTTGCTGAGCATCGAGTTCAAAGCCAATATCGCAATAATTGCTGCCCGCTAAAATCTTCGGTTCAGGATAGCGATACACACCACTACGCTCTTTGACCAGGCGAATGAAAGGCTCGTGTGCATAGGCTTCGCGATAGAGCCGCCACAAAGTGCGCTCATCCACTTGCTCATGCAAAAAGGCATGCGCGGTCACAAGTACGCCGCGCACTAACTCAACCGCCGTGGCCGAGAAAGCAATATCCTGGCGCAGTTCCCCTCCAGCTACGCGCCCCAGTTCCTGTATGAGTTCGGCGGTATGGCGATGCCCTGTAGGTTGAAATGAGCGCACGGCCCCACTCCTATCGGGATGATGGCTTCCCGCTCCCGCAGTTGCTCCCACCGCCGATGAACCAACTTTGGCATCCACTACGAGAGGAATAGCACTATTCACCAATCCAGCGCGATAGAGTGGTGCCAGTCCCAGGATAGCGGCGGTCGCCATGCAGCCAGTCCCACTGACCAACGTTGCATCCGCCAACTCTGCCCGATGCAATTCAGGCAGACCGTACACCGCCTCGCGCAAAAGATCAGGTGTACGATGCGGCTCACCATACCATTGCTCATAGAGTCCGGCAGAACGCAGACGAAAATCCGCTGCAAGGTCGATCACCCGTGGCGCAATGGCCCGATAGTGTTCGATTTCTCGTGCTGATGCACCGTGTGGTAGGCAAAGAAACAGAACATCTACTGATGTCAGGTCATCGGGACGACAGAAGCGCAAAGCTGTCTGCTTACGCAAATTTGGATGCACACTATGCAAGTAATGTCCCGCCCGACTGTTGGAAACAACTTGCGTCAACTCAACCTGCGGATGAAAGAGCAGCAGTCGCGCCAGTTCTCCTCCGGTATAGCCAGATGCGCCAACTATCGCCACACGTAGCCGATTCATCGTGCAGCCCCCTCCCGTATACCACTGAGGACATAGTCAAGCATCACATTGGGAATATCGACACCGGTGGGCGCAATACTATTGCGAAACTCCATCGTGGCATTGATCTCATTGACCAGTAGCCCATGCTCTGGGTCTTCCAGTACGTCAATGGCCAGGATGCCACCACCAACCGCTTGCGCAGCACGCACACAAAGGCTATCAAGTTCTGTCGTGACGGGACAGTTGCTAGCAACCGCGCCGCGAGCAGTGTTTGTGACCCAATGTTCGCTGGTACGATAGATTGCACAAATGGTCTGCCCTCCAACGACAAACGCACGAATGTCTCGCTGTGGCTTCGCGACATACTGCTGGATATAATGAAGGTGATGTTGGTAGGAACCCAGCGTCTCCTGGTGTTCGAGCACAGCTTCCGCCGCGTCACGATCATTAATGCGTGCCAGCAAGCGACCCCATGAACCAGCTATCGGCTTGAGCACGACCGGATAACCCAGCATTTCAATCCCCTGTATGCTGACCTGTGGTTCAAAGGCCAGCAGCGTGCGCGGCGTTGGCACACCCGCACGAAGCAGTGCCAGCGTGGTGAGCAACTTATCGTTACAGAGCGCGGTTACTGTCGCCGAGTTGTAGACTCGCACGCCCCAATGTTCCAACACAGTGATTACCGCTAGCCCTCGCGATTGGCTCAAGCTACGGCACAATACCGCATCATACTCGCGCCACCGCTCATCAGGACGGGTCAGATCAAGCAACAACTCTCCATCATCAATACTGTCAAATGCTATTGCACGCTGCCTCAGCGCGTCAAACAGCAATTTCTCTTCCACACGGATGCGCGATGTGAGAATAGCCAGGCGTACCATCTTATTCTCCCCAATCTTCTTGAATTTCAGGAGCCAGTGCCAGTGCAGGGGGTTCGAGACCCAGCACCTCCAATTCCGCATTACAATCAGGACAATAGATGATCTCTCCCACTATGGAACCTTGCAGTGTAATTTCGGCTTCACATTCTGTGCAGTGTGCCATGTCTTGTATTCCTCTCTAAAACAGGCGACCGCCAGGGATCGCCCCTCCATTTTGTCTGTAGCAATTTGTCAGACAAACAAAAACGCTCATCATCCTCCGTTCAGGGAAGGACGATGAGCGTTATTCACAGCTCTCGTGGTACCACCTTCATTCGTCGATGCCCTACGGCATCAACCTCGTCGAGTACTAACATACTCCAGCCTGGTAACGGAGGCATCCGGCAAAGGTCTACTCTCGCATTCAGCGATTTCTTCTCGCAACTCAGGGGTTTTATTCGCGGTCAGTTGACATACGAGCTTTCCACCAATCGCTCGCTCTCTGGATGCAACAGGGAACCGCTACTCGTCCCTTCAAAGCTTTTGCCCTATTCAGTTGTCCGCTTCATTGATAATATCGGTGATAAAGGGCAAATAAAAACGCCCTTCATCCTCTTGCTATACAAAGGACGAAGAGCTTTATATGCGGCTCTCGTGGTACCACCTTTATTCGTTGCTGTCTTACAACACCAACCTCGTCGAGTACTAACATACTCCAGTCCGTTTACGGGGACATCCGGCAAAGGTCTACTCTCGCGTTCAGCGATTTCTTCTCGCAGCTCCAGGTTTTTATTCACAGCGTATTGACGTATGGGCTTTCCACCAACTGCCCATTCTCTAGACGCAACAGCGACTGTTACTCGTCCCTTCAAAGCTTTTGCTCTATTCAGTTGTCCATGTCTTAGCTAACTTATAACATGCACCCACCACATTGTCAAGCATTTTACCAAATTCCCAGACATTTGGAGATAAGGCGTCATCCTGTCATCCTGTCATCCTGTCATTCTATCATTCTGTCATTCTGAGCGCAGCGAAGAATCTCTCGCTCCCCAGGTGCAGATTCTTCGCTGCGCTCAGAATGACAGGCCCAATCCCTCTCCAGTCCGCTCACGGCCAGCCCTTCTCTCCAAATGTCTGCCCAATCCCTATGATTGTCGTGCTTGCACATCATAAAAAGATGCCCTACAATTTTGCATGGGCAATGTGTATAAATGCACAGGTAATCGCATTGCTCATATGCTCTTGTATTGATTTGATGCAGCAGGGACTTGAGGAGAAGAGAAAAACATGCCTAAAAGACATCAACAACGACCCGCTAAAGAAGCAGCAGGCCGCAATAATCCTAAAAAAAGCACCGTCATCACAACAGGCGGGTACAAAAAACATGAAACCGACGAAAAGCAAGCGGCAGAACATATAAATTCCGCGACCATTGCTCAGGAAGAGAAGATTCCCCCCACCAGAGATCCGCGCATGGGCATGGCACATAAGGCCGATTCGCGGGCCATGGAGGCCGAAGGGGAGTCACGCAGCGGCAGCGACTCGGACGCGGATAAGCACCGCAAGGGTTCGCGGCTGCACGAGAACCATCGCGATGAAAACCAACCAATGTTCGTACAAGAGAGCGACAACTTTGACCATGACTTGCGCCCCAACAACCTGGCAGGCGAAAATCATGGTTTTCAAGGTCAAACCCCTGTAGGTTATGGTCAACCAGCCATCGAAATCAAAAGCCTCCACACACAATTGGCCGATCTGACCGACGACGAGCTGCGCAACCTGGAAATCGTGCCGGAAGGCACGCGTTTAGAGCAAGGTGCCACCTACTTTGATCTGCGCCATCCCGATCAGGACGAGTTCGTAGCCATGGGCAACATGGTAGCCGGTCCCGACAACTCTTACATCTCCAAAAAAGAGACCGATTACGTGCTCTGGAACCGCATCATGGGCGTCACCAACCCCGCTCGCCTCGACGAGGCAGAATAGGAATGCACGCTCATTGCGCCCTTTAATTCGTAGGAACGCACCTTTGTGGTTTATCTATTCCCCAGACAGATAAACCACAAAGGTGCGTTCCTATAGGATGCTATAAATGGTCTCTATAGCTCGGACATCAGCCTTGGCGGGGGCTTAGCACTATCGACATCCACACACTACCCAGAATCACAGCCATGTGGTACCCTATCGTCATATCGATAAAAGATGTATGGGTAGGTAGACAAGCAAGCGTGTCAACAAACAAAACTTCTAACCAGACGGCACAACCACCATCGCTCTGGCGTAATCGCAACTACTTGCTCCTGTGGAGCGGGCAGATCATCTCCTCCGTTGGCACACAGGTTTCGGACCTCGCCTACCCGTTTCTTGTACTCGCCATGACGCACTCGCCCACCCAGGCCGGTTTCGTTGGAGCCGTCGGCATGCTGCCCTACCTCATCTTTAGCCTTCCCGCCGGTGCGCTCATCGACCGCTGGGATCGTAAACTTGTCATGATCCTCTGCGACACGGGACGCGCTATGTGTCTTGGCAGTATTCCCATCGCCTACGCCCTTGGACACCTGACCTTGCTCCAACTCTACCTCGTCTCGCTCACCGAAGGCACCCTTTTCGTCTTCTTCAATATCGCCGAAGTTGCCTGTCTACCGCAAGTAGTGCGCAAAGAAGATTTTCCAGCCGTCGCCTCCCAAACCGAATTCACCCAAAGTGTCTCTTTCCTACTCGGTCGCTCGCTGGGCGGTATCCTCTACAGCATCGGACAATTTGTTCCCTTCCTGACCGACGCCATCTCTTATATCTTCTCCGTCATCTCGCTCCGCTTCATCAACGTCCCTTTTCAAGAAAAGCGCGAGACGCCGCGACGCAGTCTGCACATCGAAATTTGGGAAGGATTATCCTGGCTGTGGCATCAACCCCTCCTCTGTTTCATTGCCATCCTCGGCTCCACCGTCCACATCATCGCTTCAGGCATGACACTCATCATCATCGTATTGGCGCAGCAAGAGCATATCTCATCATTCATTATCGGCATCATCTTAGGGGTAGGAGGCGTTGGCATTATGATCGGTGCTTTTGTCGGTAGTAGTCTACAAAAAAGATTCAGCTTTACCAGCCTGACCATCAGTACCACATGGCTCACCACTCTCCTCTTCCCACTCTACATCGTCATGTCCAACGTCTTCTGGCTTGCCACCATTGTCGGAGTCATCTCGGCAGTCATAACCGTCTATGGCGTCGTCCAGTTCAGCTACCGTCTCGCCCTCATCCCCGACGAGCTACAGGGTCGTGTCAACAGCGTCTTCCGCCTCGTCGTCTTCGGCGGCGACCCCATCGGCCTCGCCCTCACCGGCATCTTGCTACAAACACTAGGGGTAATCCCTACCGTCCTCATCCTGACTGCCAGCCTCCTCGTGCTAGCAATAGCCTCCATACTCAACCCCCATGTACGCCACGCCCTCCCTCTGGCACAAGTACAGGCACAACGGGGAATCCGTAAATGATCCTGGCATTCTACCCCTCCACTACCCCATACTTTTCCGCGATAGCCTGCGCCATCGCCGCCACAGCAGCGCGTATCCTTGCCGGGTAAAGCACAATGGCATCAGCACCCAAAGAAAGCACATAGGAGACCGCCGCATCGAACGACTCGACATTGATACGCACCACCACACTGCCATCAGCATCCTCTCTCAGCACAGTGCTATCGCCGCGCAAGCCAAAACGCGCCGCCGATTTCACGCGCAGCGTCACATCTACAGGCTGCATTTGTTCTTCCAGGTGACGACGCGCCTCTTGCCAGTATGCTTCCAGGTCAAAGCCAGGATGAAGGTCAATCTTCTCTTCGCACACCCGCAAATCCTCGACATAGCCAACACGAAACGTGCGGAAATCTTGGGCCACATGGCAATAGGCCACCAGATACCAGATGCCAGTACGAATATGCCGCCGCGAGAGTCCTTTATACACCAAACCATATGGCTCAATGCGCCGCCATTGCATCGCTCCCGTGGTCGCACAAGGATAGAGAATGTCCAGTTGCAGCGAACTCAGCACGGCAGTACGTATCGTCTCCAGGTAGGCCGTGGCCGTAGAGGAACCAAACCACGCCGTCGTATCAAAAAGGATACGTTCACGGGCCGAACGCACATCGGCCCGGTACTCTTCAGGCAGAGCCGCCTCCAGCTTGAAAAGGGCGCGATGGAGTCCATCGTCATCCGCGAAAAGATTATAGTTCCCCGCCATATCCGCGCTCAGCACCAGGGAAACCGCCTCTTCACGGGTGAAAATAGCCGAGTCAAAGTGGTAATCTTTGGGCAAATAGTAGCCGCCACCTGGCCCGAAGTCCATGGAAACCGGAACATGCGCCAGCGAGAGCGTATCAATATCGCGGTATATCGTTCGTGTCGAGACACCCAGGATGTTGGCGAGGCGTTGCGCGGTCATCTTCCCGCGTGCCTGCAACAGCAGTGTAATAGCAACGAGGCGTTCAGTCTTCTGCATATTTAGATTGTATCACAAATTTCATAGAAAGACTGACATAGCTATGTCAACCTTTCTCACATATACTAACAAAATCACACCCCACTACAGGGCACCCTGTCTGGCACCACGCTACACAGCACAACACGAAAGGACTGATTTTGTGATCTCAACCGAAAAGAGGAGGCCATTAGCGTTCCCGTCTATCAACGAATGGAAAGCCAATTGGAGCATCTACAAACGCATCATTGGCCTACTGCGTCCACATTGGTTGCCATGGATAGGCTCGATACTCTGTCTTGCACTCTCTACTGGTTTCGCATTGATTGTACCCTGGTTGCTCGCCTGGGTCATTGATACTGGCGTGCGCAGTGGACAGATGAGTATCTTATTGTTGGCCGCCGGAGCTATCATCGTCACCAGTGCTTTGCGTGGACTTTTCGCCTATGGACAGGGCTACCTCTCGCAAGCCGTCTCCTGCCTGGTCGCCTACGACCTGCGCGATCAGGTCTACGAACACCTGCAACGTCTCAGCTTCTCCTTCCATGATGAAGCGGAGACAGGGCAGTTGATGTCGCGCATGACCGTCGATATCGAGGCGGTACGTAATTTCATACCGATGGGGCTCCTCCGTGGTCTGGTCGCGCTTGTCACCTTCGGCGCGGTCAGCGTCGTGCTGTTTGCGCTTGACTGGTACCTGGCACTCGTCACCTTGATCTGCGTCCCCATCCTCATCTTCCTCTCCTACCAGGTAGCGCGTATCCTGCGCCCACTCTGGCTGAGCGTGCAGAACGAAACAGGAGCATTGGGTACCATAATGCAAGAGAGCTTGAGCGGCATCCGCGTCGTCAAAGCCTTTGCCCGTGAAGAGTTCGAGATCAACAAGTTCGATACAAAAAATCAGGAGTTGCGCGACCTCAACCTGAGCGCGATGCGCCTCTCGGCCTGGAACCAGCCCTTGATGGTCCTCGTTGTCAACGTCATCACCGTCTTGCTTGTGTGGATCGGCGGCATCGCCGTCATCAACCACCAATTGAGCCTGGGTACACTGGTCGCGGTCACAACCTACGTCCTGTTATTGAATATGCCCGTGCGCTCCTTTGGCTATATGGTCAACTGGTGGATGCGCGGCCTCTCCAGCGGTGTGCGCATCTTCGGTGTATTGGATACGCAGCCAACGATTACTGATGCACCCGACGCGAAGGTACTACAGGAAGTGCAAGGGCATGTACGTTTTGAGAACGTCTCTTTCGCCTATGGTGCCGGGCCAGAGGTGCTGCACGACATCACCATTGACGCCCAACCCGGCCAGATCATGGCCCTCCTGGGCGCGACCGGCAGTGGGAAAAGCACCATCTTGCACCTGCTCCCACGCTTCTATGACACCAGCACTGGTCGTGTTACCGTCGATGGCTTAGATGTGCGCGAGATCACGCAAGACTCGCTGCGCCGCAATATCGGCCTGGTCTTGCAGGATGTCTTCCTGTTCAATGCCACCTTGCGCGACAACATCGCTTACGGTGTCGCTAATGCCAGCGAGGAGAATATTATCGCCGCCGCCAAAATCGCTCGTGTCGATGACTTCGCCCAGCATCTACCCAATGGCTACGATACCTGGGTCGGTGAACGCGGTGTCACCCTCTCCGGTGGGCAGAAGCAGCGCGTCGCCATCGCCCGTACACTCCTGCTCGATCCGCGCATCCTCGTGCTTGACGACTCCACCTCCAGCGTGGACATGGAGACCGAATATCTCATTCAACAAGCCCTTGATGCCGTCATGCACGGTCGCACGACCTTTGTCGTCGCCTCGCGCCTGCGCACCATCAAAAATGCCGACCAGATACTAGTCATTGAACGTGGACAAATCGTCGAGCGCGGCACGCACGAAACCCTGCTCGCCAACAATGGCCCCTATACGCGCCTCTATGATCTGCAACTACGCGAACAAGAAGAGTTCGAAGCTCGCCTGTCGGAAAACCAACCCGCACCATCTGAAAATATCGCCCACCCTACCCATGACCATGTCATTCTGAGCGCAGCGAAGAATCTCTCGTGCATATCACAGGATACAGACCCTCCTACCGATGACCATGTCGATCACAAGCAAGCGCAGGAAGAAAGGAAGGCCGTGCGATGAAACCAGCATCTACCATGAAAACATCGTATGTCACCCATCGTGAACGCCGCAGCTGGAACGAAAACAGCCTGGAGGGTTCGGACGAGGATATCAACAGTACATTTAACGTAAAACTCATCAGGCAGTTTATCCCCTATCTCGCTCGTTACAAAGGGGCTACGCTCGCTAGTGTCATCCTTATGCTGCTCTACACCGTCTTCAACCTGGCAAACCCGTACCTCATCGGCGTAGCCATCGACCAATTTATTACCCATCACGATATACGGGGCTTAAGCATCATCGGCGTCGTGCTGCTGCTGGTCAACGTTCTCATGTGGCAGTCGCAATACTGGCAGGTCTGGACTATGTCCTGGGCGGGACAGCGCATTCTCTACCATCTCAGTTCCGACATGTTTACCCATCTGCAAAAGCTCTCGCTCGGCTTCTACGACCGCACGCAGATCGGGCGCGTCATGTCGCGCCTACAGAGCGATATCGATGTCCTGGAAGCCATGCTCAGTTCTGGCTTGCTCTCCATCCTCAGTTCGCTCGTCTCACTGTTTGGCATTGTCGCCATCATGCTCATTATGAACGTCTGGTTAGCACTGCTCTGCTTCACCGTGCTGCCCATCATGTTTATCATCGCTGCCTATTGGCAGCGTTTTGCCCAACGTTCCTTCCGCCGCACCCGCGCCGCCATCTCCATGGTCAACGCCACCTTGCAAGAGAACATCACCGGCATGCGCGTCATCCAGAGCCTGGCTCGCGAAGACCGCAACCGCTCCGAGTTCGACGACCTGAACGCCTATAACCGCGACGCCAATCTCGAGGCCAGCCGCGTCGCCGCCCTCATCCTCCCCCTGGTCGAGGTGGTAGCCGCGCTAGCCATCGCCTTCGCCGTCGTCTATGGTGGACTGCTCGTCTCGAAAGGCGCGTTACTCGTCGGCGTCCTGGTGTCGTTCACCCTCTATATCAACCGTTTCTTCGACCCTATCCGCGACCTCAGCCAGCAATATACCCAGTTGCAACGCTCCGGCGTCGCGGCAGAGCGCATCTTCCAAATATTGGACATGCCCGTCGAAATCGTAGACGACCCGGATGCCCAAACCCTGCCACCCATACAGGGAACAATAGATTTCCAAAATGTCACCTTTGGTTACAAGCGCGACCAGCCAGTTTTGCACGACCTGAATCTGCATATTGACGCCGGCCAGACCATCGCCATCGTCGGCCCCACCGGAGCCGGCAAGACCACCATCGCCGGTCTGCTCACCCGTTTCTACGAGATACAGCAGGGAGCCATTCTCATTGATGGACACGACATACAGCATGTGACCCAACACTCGCTGCGCAGCCAGATCGGCGTCGTGCAACAAGACCCCTTCCTCTTTACCGGCAGCATTCGCGAAAACATTCGCTACGGTCGCCTCGACGCCACCGACGCGGAGGTAGAACAAGCCGCCCGTGTCGTCGGCGCACACGACCTGATTACGCGCCTTCCCCAGGGCTACGACACGCCCATTCGCGAGCGTGGTCGCAACCTCAGTGTGGGCCAACGCCAACTCATCTCTTTCGCTCGTGCGCTCCTGGCCGACCCGCGTATCCTTATCCTGGACGAAGCCACCGCCAACATCGACACCTTCACTGAGATGTTGGTGCAGCAAGGTCTGCGTACCCTCCTGCATGGTCGCACCGCCCTCGTCATCGCCCACCGCCTCTCGACCATCAAGGGAGCCGACAACATCATCGTGTTACAAGCCGGTCGCATCGAAGAGCAAGGCACCCATCAAGAACTTCTCCAGCGCAACGGATCCTACGCCTCGCTCTACGCAATGGGTTTTCGCCACGCCGGCGCGGCATAATAAGTATTCTGTATACGAAGAGATTATGCAAACATCCCCTCACCTATCTGGAAGACGGTGAGGGGATGTTTTCACAAATCCTTCTGTAACCCTTCTGCGTATTAATCGACAGCACGTCGATGCTCTGTGGGGCCCCAGAGATGATATGCGTTCGTTGCTTACAAAGATACTACCTTGGACCAGCGTGTCCCTGGTTAGTTTCGTTCCATACATAATATAAAACAGAACGCGCAATAGTCGCAGAAAGAAAATATCATGGAATACATGGAAAAGAACGCGCCGCCGCTGCAAGCTTCACTCAAGCGTCGTTCCTTCTTAAAGGGCCTCGCGGTAGGAGGCGCAGGAACCATTGGCAGCGGGCTACTGAGTACTGGATTACTCGTTCCAACCTTCGCCCACGCACAGGGATCGGCGAGTTCCTCGGTCACAAAAGGCGATGTAGCCATTCTCAGGTTCCTGGCCGCAGCCGAGCTGATCGAGTCGGATTTGTGGCAACAATACAACGAGCTGGGAGGCATCCAGGATAGCGAAGTTCCAGGAGGAAGCGGGAATAAACCCTATACCGCTGCTATCGCAGTGCTGGATGCGGACATGGCTCAGTATATCCACGACAATACCGAGGATGAGATCAGTCACTTCACTTTCATCAACGCGTACCTGGAATCAATTGGCGCGAGTCCCGTCAATCTAGATAAGTTCCGCACCTTGCCGAGCAGCAAAGCAACAGGTGCTCAGCAAATCGGGCGGCTCACCAACCTCATGCAGCTTACGGTAGACACCAGTTGGTGGACGCGCTATCGCAGTCGTGCGAAGAATCCCGATTTTGGTGACACCTTCCCACAAGCCATCCCAGGCTTGATGAAAGGGAAATTTCCGGCGATTCCCAGAAACGATGGTGATCTCCATCCCAACAACCACCTCCAGGCGATAGCCAACACGGCGGGCTTCCACTTCGCGTTCATCGAGCAAGGTGGCACCAGCCTCTACCCATCGCTGGCTCAGCGGGTCAGCAGTACGGAGGTTTTGCGCATTTTGCTTAGTATTGGCCCCACCGAGACGGCACACTTCCAGACGTGGCATGACAAGGCAGGCAATGCGCCTGCTCTAACCGATCCCACGAATGGATTAGTGTTTCCTGACCTCAACGCCTCTCCTTTTGGCGGCGAGGGCTTCCAAACCAACCTGATTATGCCCGAACCAACCGTATTCCTCAGCCGAAAGTTCCCGCCTGTTTCGATCATTCGTCCGACCGAGACAAAGGGCGCGGCCATGGGTGCGGTCAAGGCCCTAACGGCTGATGGGCTATTCATCGGCCAATCGCCTGAGTTCTTCGCCGCCTTGACCGCATTGGCAGAGCAAGCAGACGCGGCCTAACGCGGATTTTAAGTAGGCCACGATATCATTCAATAGAAAGAATGGCGTTGCTTGTGGGCTTTCAGCTCGCAAGCAACTTTCAATTG
Organism: Ktedonobacteraceae bacterium; assembly: GCA_051004815.1. Taxonomy (GTDB): domain Bacteria; phylum Chloroflexota; class Ktedonobacteria; order Ktedonobacterales; family Ktedonobacteraceae; genus JBBQXY01. The sequence continues at coordinate 67,790 of JBPCJY010000085.1, read as the reverse complement.
ACGTATAGTTTAAAACTTCGTTTTTCGGACGTATATCTTTCATTCGCTTGCCCAGAAAGCCCTCATTTCCCCAAGAGATGGAAGCCTTGCTCTTCTACAATGGTCTTCACATTCGCTCCTGTTACGGAATTTGGCAACAAGAACCTCCGACCGCCACTTCTCGCTCGATGATCTATGTCTGCCAGAGGCGTGTCTAGCCCTTTACTCATGCTCTTGTCTCGCTGCTTGACCTGTCTATCCACTTAATGGCTGCTTCCAAGGCATGCAGATAGTTCGAGAGCGCAGTTGAATTTGGCTGTTGCACATACTACAAGCATAGATACTGTCTTCCCTGTACGCTCTGTGTCTGCTATCCTGTAAGTAAGTCAGTAGTAGAGCAAGGAAGAGCGAGAAAGGAACCGGAAGAATGAAAGTTGCAGCACTCTATGATATCCATGGAAACCTTCCAGCATTGAATGCCGTTCTCAAGGAACTTGAGGACGTGCGACCAGACCTGATTGTTGTTGGAGGAGATATTGTTTCTGGTCCAATGCCCAAGCAAACACTCGAACGACTGAGCCAACTTGGGAACCAGATACACGCTCTGCAAGGAAATGGAGATCGCGAGGTGGTGACGGCCTTTGATGATCTTCCATTGACTTTGAAAGTACCAGAGGAGGTGCGTGAGGGGACACGCTGGGTTGCCCAGCAGATAGAGCGACCCCAGCGAGATTTTCTGGCGCACCTCCCAGAGCAGATAACACTCCACATTGAGGGTCTAGGCGACGTCCTGTTTTGCCATGCCACGCCGCGCAGCGACGAGGAAATATTTACCCCCATCACCCCACAGGAACGACTCAACATCATCTTCACTGATATAAAGCAGCAGATCGTCGTTTGTGGACACACACATATTCAGTTTGAGCGGCGCGTGGGAAGGAAACACATTCTTAACGCGGGTAGCGTTGGAATGCCTTACGCTGACTCCCCAGGTGCATACTGGCTGTTGCTAGGGCCGGAAGGCAGCGAGTTTCGCAGGACAATGTATGACATAGAAACAGCAGCGCAGCAGGTGCGGGAAAGTGGCTATCCTCATGCTCAAGACTTTGCTGAAGAGAATGTGCTCAACGTCCCTACTGCCGCAGAAGCAACGGCGGCCTTTGAACAAATGGCAATGAAGAACTAATCTTTCCATTTACATGTGCAGTAGGTAATTACCCTTGACTTTTATCATAAAATCAGTTAAAAATATGACCAGATAAGCGGATTTAGTCACTTTGCCTATCTGGTCATCTAGTCACAATAATAGGGAGGGGCATGTATTGGCAAGCCAACGCAAAGGAGAACGAGGTCAAATTGAGGAACGCTCGAAGCGAGAGCAGCGTGCGGATAGGATTCTGGACGCCGCGGCTGAACTCATCATGCGCTGGGGATATAACAAAACGACGATTGACGATATTGCCCGGCAGGCTGGCGTCGCTAAGGGAACTGTCTACCTGCATTGGAAAACGCGCGACGATCTTTTCTGGACGCTTTTGGCACGCGAGGATATGCGACTGGTGGAGGATGTTCGCCAGCGCATCGCCAACGATCCCGAAGGGATGACGCTATATACCATGATTAAACATTCCATGCTGGCTACGCTGAAAAGCCCCTTGGCGAAAGCGATGCTACTGATGGACAGCAACATGCTGGGTGAACTGGCACGCAAAGATTACAGTAGCGCGTCATTTCCCGAACGTATGGGGGGCTTTCGAGACTTTCTGACATACATGCGTGAACAAGGAGCTATCCGCACTGACATCGACATACAAGAACACATATACAGACTCAGTGCTATTACTATGGGGTTTCTGATGATTAATCAATGGATGCCTGCTGACTTTGTCTATTCCGATGAAGAAATTGCGCACATGACAGCCGAGTCAATTCGACTCACGCTCGAGACAAGTGTTGTGGAGCGAACAGCGGCAGATATTGACAAGCAACAGGCCATCACTAACGCGTTCTCATCGTTCATACAGCAAGCTGTAGAAACACGGAAAAAGGAAATGCAAAATGAGGAGGTCACATCATGACAACGCAAGAGCCAGTGATTATAATTGATAATTTCCACAAAGCATATGGACAGGTGCAGGCCGTCAAAGGCATCTCAATACGCGTAGAGCAGGGCGAAATCTTCGGCTTCCTGGGGCCAAACGGCGCGGGCAAAACCACCACTATTCGCTGCATGCTTGATGTCATTCGCCCTACCTCCGGCACAATTCGCGTGCTAGGTTTAGATACGCAGCGCGACAAGATGGCACTCCATCAGCACATCGGCTACCTGCCCGGCGACGTGCGCCTCCCAGGACAGATGACTGGCAAGCAGATCATCAACTACTTCTCACGCTTGCAAGGTCTCACACCCGTGTTGCTGGACGATCTGGTGAAACGCTTCGATGTAGAGATGAAGCGACCATTGAAGAGCTATTCCAAAGGCATGCGCCAGAAGATCGGCATCGTGCTGGCCTTTATGTGCGACCCCGCGGTCCTTATCCTGGACGAGCCAACTTCCGGCCTTGATCCACTCTTGCAACGCACCTTCAACGAGTTCCTGCTGCAAGAACAGGAGCGCGGCAAGACCATTTTCATGAGTTCGCACATCATGAGCGATGTCGAGAAGGTCTGTCGGCGCGTCGCGGTCATTCGGCAAGGTGAAATCGTCACCATCGAAGAGGTAGAGAAGCTGCGCCAGAAAGCTGGTCAACGTGTGACCGTTGATTTTGGCGATGCCGTTAGCGTAGACGAACTGGAACGTATGCCAGGAGTAAGCAATGTAACAACCAGGCAACCAGGCAACCAGACCTACCATTTCAATGTAAGTGGCAGCATGGACGCGCTCATCAAGGCACTCAGCCAACACGAAGTGCTGCGCCTACAAGCTGAAGAAGCTCCCCTGGAAGAAGTGTTCCTGAAGTTCTATGAAAATCCAGCGGTCGAAACATCTCAAATATCAGTGTAGGGCGCGCACCCTGCCTGGGGGGCTTTTCACTCGTAGGTTTTTTAGGAAAGGCATCAGCGAGGTGGAAGCTGTCATTCTGAGCGCAGCGAAGAATCTGCGCGCTGGCCGACGAGAGATTCTTCGCTGCGCTCAGAATGACAGGCGAGATCAGCGCGTTTCAAAAAACCTACGAGTGAAAGGCCTGGGGGGCAGGTAATAATCGCCGCCACCGCCGATTGATCGGCCCGTCCCGTTGGCGGATATCATATCCACCAGGAACGTGTTAAATCTCATCATTACATCCGAAAGGAAAATCGAACATGGCTGCAACATCCATCTCAAAAAGCGTCGTCGCGTCAAAAAAACGCGCACGCGCATTGATAATTACAAGGGTCTCCTTTGCCAACGGCAAAACACTGTTAGCCGCCGGTGCTTTCTACATCTTTTTTATCGCATTGGTAATCGGTTTCCTGTATCCTACGTTAGCGAGCGTGAATTTTAGTGCGTACATGACCTCGAATGCTGTAGCAGGCCTGGTCGGCGCAAAACTCAAGGATGTCTCCAGTTTTTCCGCTCTCCTGGGGCTGGAACTCTATAGCTCTCTTTACGCACTGATCTGGGGCGGTATCATCGCCTATATGGCTGGCACATCACTGCCCGCCACCATTGAGAACGGAACGATTGACCTCGCGTTGGCACGCCCAATTAGTCGCACCCGCTACTACCTGGAACTCTGGCTCAGTGCAATCCTGGGCGCAATCTTTTTGAGTTTGACGACAGCTCTATCGGTCTGGATCTGCACGCTCTTTGTACATAATGCCAACATTGATTGGGGCTGGCTCGCCATCGCGGAATTGATTGAGCTGGCACTCATGTTCATGGCCAGTGGCATTGGTATGCTCTTCGGGTCCTTCATCACCGCCAGCCGTGCGGCTGGCGGCGCAGCAATTGGTATTATTGCTCTAGCCTACCTGATGAACACAGTCGGCACACTCTCCGATAAACTGACCTGGATGTTAAAAATCGAGCCGCTCTACTATACCCAGGGCATCCAGGCCCTTGCCGAACACTCTATCACCACCTGGTATCCCGCCGTACTGGTTAGCGCAGGGCTGGTATGTGGGATCGCGGGACTGATAATCTTCAATCGGCGCGATTTGCCAACAACCTAATTTGTGTCTTCTAGCCCTTCCCGATATCGACAGAGCGGAACTGGAGCAGGCCAATGAGCAGCAGGGCAATGCCTACACCAATCATGCCCAGGAAGTTGCCCCAGTTCATGCCCAGGAAAATCGGGTTGCCATACAAGTGGAAGATGGAGAGCGACATAACCCAGGTAGGTATTTGCACCGCTCCTTCAATCGATTCTTCCAGGAAGGCCAGAACGAGGTACGCGGTCAGGATACCTAACACGGCGGCATGGCGCAAACGTCCAGCAAAGGCGTAGACCAAGCCCATGGTAATCAGTGCTGGTGGGAGCATGCTGAAACTAGCGGCAGCTATCCTACCCTGATCGATGTTCAGGTTGGTGATGTATGCTCCGATAACGAGAGCGAGCCAGGTCAGGATAGGGGCCAGCAGGACTACGAGGAAAGTCACGCCGAAGCGTTCCAGCAGGACTCGTGACCGCGAATTTGGGGTACTGAAAATCAGTTCCTGGCGTCCACTTTCCAGGTCCGCGGACCATGGGAGTGCCGATGTTAGTGCAAAGATCACGACCAGCGCTGGCATGAAGGTGAAGATTAACGTACCCAGCAGTCCTGAGTTGGTACTGGTCGGTGTGTCAAAGAAGAGTTTTTGCAGCCATGGTGTCCCACGCACGATACTATAGAACGGTTTCTGGATGCCGGGAATAATTACCGGGATATAGGCACTAAAGAGCACCATAGCGAACAGCCACCAGAAGATGGACCAGCCCTGAGTGACGAGTGTGTGCAAGCTCACGGCACGCGTTGAGATAGCGCGGTCGGCTTGCTTCAGGCTGCGTATTGCCTGAAGTGTGTCGTTGGATGGCTTGCGCTGCGACGAGTATACTGCTCTACCAATATCGCGCCTGATGAAGAGGACGAAACTGAGAGCCGCGAGGAGTAGGCAGAGACCTGCCAGGAGCAGTGCTGCCAACGGATGACCTTGGTAGCTAGGAATGAGAGGTTTGTTGAGATTGTAATAAAAGAACGGCGAGAGGTACTGGTACCAACCACCATTGGCCTCACGCCCAAAGACATCGAGGAGCAAGGTTACAAGCAGCACAGCACTTGCTACGCCTATTGCCGCGCCGCGACTGACAGTAAATTGAGAGATCAGCAGAGCCACTAAACCAAAGAAGAACGCCAGTAGGCTTAGGTTCAGTCCCATCAACAATGCCCTGACTACATCAATATGCTTAAGAGTAGCTTCGCCTGCCACAGCACCCAGCGCTACTAAAACGGCGACCAAGAGCAGAGAGATCATCAGCGCACCGAGCTTCTCTAGAAGAAGCCGAGGGCGTGGCTGCGGAGTGGCGAGCAGGACATCGAGGGTGCCACGTTCCTCCTCCCCGCGCAGCATGCTAGCACCAGCCATGATAAGCCAGAAGCTGAGTAGGACCGGCAAGGTTGCTCCCAAGTAACGAAAGGTGATATATCCTTCCGGTGTCTGAACAGCGACGACATCGCCAAGAAAGCGGAAGAGTGGCGCGAGGACGGCATAGCTCGTCAGTAAAACCGGCGTGGCCGTTGCGAATCCCACAAGCATGAGTAAACCCAGTCCGATGCCCCAGCACAGGATGGGCACCCGAGAATCTCTGAGCGATTTACTCCAAATGGCGCGAAACATAAAACACCTCCTATCAGGCAAGGACGCCTGATGATGACTTCTCCGGCTCGTAGAAGCGCAGGAAGACTTCTTCCAATGACGGCTCGTGTGTAGTAATATTGGTCGCGCTATGTTGGCCTGCGATTTGAATAATCTCTGTCAATGCGCCCTGTACATTTAATTGCAGTGTACGCGCCTCCGCACCTTGAGCTACACTGACCACGCCAGCGACATTTTTGAACCATTCCGCGGAGGCTGGGTTGGCGAAACTGATCTCTATATCATGCTGGTGGATGTCTTTCAGGGCCGAAACATGGTCGATTTTGACCAGTCGTCCTTCGCGAATGATCGCAACACGGTCGCAGGTGTGCTCTACCTCTGGCAGGATGTGCGAGGAGAGGAAGATGGTGCAACCCTGAGCATGTACCTCGGCTGCCAGTTTATAGAATTCTTGCTGGTTCAGCGGATCAAGCCCGCTGGTCGGCTCATCGAGAATCAGCAAGCGTGGTTTGTGCATAAAGGCTTGTACGAGACCAAGCTTCTGCTTATTTCCGCGCGAATATTCGCGGAAACGCCTGGTGGGATCGAAGTCCAGTCGCTCCACTAAAGTGCGTACATAGGTCTGATCTACACCGCCGCGCAGATGGCCCAGGTACTCTATGATCTGTGCGCCACGCATGCCGGAATCGAAGGTGAACTCGCCAGGCAGATAGCCGACCAGCTTCTTTACCTCGGTGGACTCTTTCCAGCAATCAAGTCCGCCAACGGTAGCACTGCCACCGCTTGGACTCAACAAACCCATCAGCACGCGCATCGTCGTGGTCTTGCCCGCGCCGTTAGGACCCAGAAAGCCGAAAACCTCGCCCTCTTCAATCGCGAAGGTCACATCGATGATGCCTCGGCTCCTGCCATAGCTTTTGGTAAGCGTGTTGGTTTGAATGATCGTAGACATCGGTTTTTCTCCTTCAGAACAGACTTATGCGTTATCTCCCGCTGCGTCAAACCACTCCTTCAGTGTTTTATCGTCAACGAAAGGCAAAGAACCTGTGGATGCTCCTAGAATACGCTCAAGCGCATCGATATAGGCCCCGACTGTGCTTTTGACGTGGTGCCAGGCGTCGCTACTCGGCTCAAACGAGAGTAGCAGCCTGCCAAGGGTATCCGAGAGGTCCTGCAAAAGAGACATGATGACTTCGCCAACCTGGTCAGGATAGGATGTTGTCATGACTCCTTCCTGGACACCTTGACTAATGATCACCGCCAATAGAGGCGTGAGGTGTTTGAGCACCATTGCACGCACTTTCTGACGGACAATGGCGTTATCGTCCGCGAACCAGACGCGCAGCAACGTCAAAAGAAAAGTTTTCTGTGCGGTTTTCCAACGGGCGAGCGTATCAAAGAAGCTCTGGAATTTTTCGAGGGCTGAAAGATGAGCATCATGCACAATGGGGATGAAAAGCTTTTCCATCTCGTTTAGCATACCTTCGATCAACGCTTCCAGCAACTCTTGTTTCGAGCCAAAGTAGTGATAGAACGCTCCTTTGGAAATCTGGAGGTCATCCAACATATCCTGGATGGTCATCTGCTCATAGCCTTTGGTATACACGAGCCGTTGGGCTACAGCGAGGATTTCGTTGCGTTTCACTACATATTCTTCTTCTTTGACAACGCGAGCCATGCCTGCTCCTTCTTTTCCGCCAATAAACCGACCGCCGGTTTACTTATAGGAAGTATACCTAATGATAGCTCAACTGTCAAGGGGGCAAAGGGCTGAGATCCACCCATATCTCGCTGCCATTGTCATCCTGAGCGCAGCGAAGGATCTCTCGCGGGCTTCGTCCTGATCCTTCGCTGCGCTCAGGATGACCGCCGTGCGAAAGGCCCCGCCTCTGGAGCACGCCCCCAGTTATGGGTGGATTTCAGGACAAGGGGGGATGTGAAAAAGGGGACAAAGGGGGGATGTGAAAACGAGCAAAGGGATATATGAATGGCCTGTAGGGGCCGATTTATCGCGCCCATCGCCGATTGATCGGCCCGCATCCCGGTGGCCAATCAATTGGCGAGGTGTACGACTGCCCAACCACTACATAGCCTACGGAGTAGGTAGGCGCAAGGCCATATGTTCCTGATCGAAATAGCGATCATGCAGTTTCAAAGCGTGACGTTCCAACCCATAGGTCTCGAAACCCTGCGAAAGGAAGAGCTGACGCGCCTCTTTGTTGATCAGTACCACGTTCAGATTAATCTGTTCGACACCCGGCAGCGTTTTCGCGTACGCAATAGCGGCCTGTAGTAATGCCTTGCCAATACCTTTGCCGCGCAACTCTTGTGGCACGTACATACCCCAAATGACGCCCTTGTGCTGTCTTTTTATCTGTTCCTCGCGGTGGAAGCCCGCGATACCCACCAGCGTCCCCGCAGACGTATCGAACGCACCAAAAGTGACATTATCCGTAGCCACTTCTTTTCTCCGTAACCCCTGAGCGACACCCGCGATACCACGCTCCAGTATCTCTTCATAGGACGCGCCAAACGACTCTGGATGGTCGCGCAAGGCGCGTAGTCGAAAGTTCCAAAATGCTTCCGCATCTGCCTCTGTCAATATCCGTACATCCATTTGCTTGTGCCTCAACTTCTTTCTCTGCCAAAAACACAGAATATAAGCCACTATGATTATGTTCCTCTCTATTCTATCCTCTCAGCGATCATAGTTGTCAAGGTTCACATTGCGTATCTTACAATGCATCATGCTACAATATGTCAGGATACCCCCTACTCCTAACATAGCAACAACTCATGGGGATAGCCAACGTGTTTGACTATGTAGCAAAAGAAAGCATTCCATCCAATGTTTGATGTGATTATTATAGGTGCCGGCCCTGCTGGCTTGAGCACGGCCCTCATCCTTGGACGCTGCCGACGCAACGTTTTAGTCTGCGATACGGGACAGTATCGCAATGCCGCCTCGCACGACCTGCACGGCTTCCTCACGCGTGATGGTAGTAACCCGACCGAATTCCTACAGTTCGGACGAGATCAACTCCACCCTTACGAAAGTGTCGAACTACGTCATATTGAGGTTACAGACGTTGCCCAGATTGGCACCCACTTTGCTGTCACACTGGCCGATGGCAGCAACGCCACCTGCCGCAAACTCCTGCTCGCCACCGGCGTCGTCGATACTTTACCCCCCGTTGAGGGCATGGAGCCATAACCTCGTACTCTGCACCAATGGCCCAGCACAGTTAGACACAAGAGCGTGCCAGCGGCTCTCAGACAATGGCATCCAGCTGTGCGAGGAACGTATCAAACGACTGGAAGGGAAAGATGGACACCTGGAGCAGGTCTCATTAGAGCATGGAACAGCACTACCCTGCAAAGCTCTCTTCTTTCGGACAGACGAGCAACAACGTAACAACTTCGCGGCCAAATTAGGCAGTAACTTCACCCGGAAAGGAGCCGTGCGTACCGATGATTACGAGAGAACAAACGTGCCGGGATTGTACGTCGCCGGGGATGCTTCTCGCCGTGTACAGATCGTCATTGTTGCCGCCGCTGAAGGGGCAGAGGCGGCTTTCGCCATCAACACAGCACTATTGAAAGAAGACCTGCTTTAATTGCGCCTTCAACCATCGATAGCCTCGACCATAGGAAGGGTAAACCAAAAGGTCGCACCATCTCCAGGAGAACTCTCGACGCCAACCTGACCGCCTTGACGCTCAATAATCATACGACAGATGTGCAAGCCCAGCCCCAACCCAACTCCTGAACCCGTCTTGGTCTCTATTCCTTCCACACGGTAGAACCGTTCCCAGATACGTTGTTGCTCGGCCAACGGCAATCCTGGTCCGTTGTCGCGTACCTGAACACGCACGGTGGTTCGATCATGCCGCAAACTAACCATTACTGCTTGCTGAGCAGCAGAGTATTTGAGCGCGTTCGAGAGGTAATTGCCGATGACTTGTCTCAGTCGATCAGCATCAGCCATGACGAGGAGCTCTCCTGACGCCTGGATATCGCAATGGAGAGTGCGCTTAGGAACAAGATACTGTTGATCCTCCACGGTCTCCCGCACAATGACCGTCAGATCACAGAGTTCCGGGTGCAACTCTAAACGATTGGCGCGAATACGCGCAACATCAAGCAGGTCGCTCACCAGCCGGTTCTGCATCCCTATTTGCCGCTCAGCACGGTCAATCAAGTCCTGGACGGATGCGATGAGCGACTTCACATCATCCGGCAACGCTGCATCGCGCTTCATCACCTTATTCAGCTGCCGCTTTGCCAATTGGACACTGCCCTTAATAGTGGTGAGCGGGGTGCGAATCTCGTGTCCAGCAATGGCGATAAACTCATCCATCAGATGATTAGCATCGCGCAAAGCCAGTTCCCGCGCCTGCGACTCTGCCCGTTCTGTCAATAACCGCTCCCGTTCAATCACCAGCGCGGCCAATTTGGCAACGGCTTTAGCCAGTGCTACCTCATTTGGAGCATACTTCCACTCTTTCTCCCCATGATCGAGTACCAGTACGCCAACCAGACGCATCTGTACAGTCATCGGAGCAAGGAGCATTGTATGAATACCAAAAGGGTTGGGGCGTTGATTCAAAGGCGGTTGCGATAGATCAAGCACCGTAACCTCGTCATTACGCAGTTGAGCATCAATAAAGGGGCTACTCAACTGTTCGCTAAGCATAAAGCCAGGACGCCGCTCGCGCCATTGCTGCTCCAATTCAGGAGGTAAACCCACGACAGCAGCCGATCGGTGAGCATGCGTCACCGGATCAAATGTCGTGATGCTTACGCGCTTACAAGCAAGGACACTGGAGATGAGTTCGACAAGTCGTTGCGCAACCGCATTTGGCGTTGGAACAGATTCAGCTTGTCCAGTTGATTTTGTGCCGTCTTCAGGAAACTGTACCAGTTCTTCTGCCAGCACCAGCAACGCGTTTAATGATTCCTGGGTACGTCTGTCCGCCCGGCGACGTTCCGTCACATCGTGTACAATCACGACGGCACCGGTAAAGGCACCACTTGCATCGTGAATAGACGCACCGCCAACGATGAGCAGACGATCCTGGCCGTTCAATGTTCGCATGGAAATAATAGGCGCACCCAACCCTCTCAATACCTCACCACGCAGAACCCGCTTAATCGGCGAAGTCTCAGCCGTCAATAATTGCCCTTGCTCATCAGTGAGCTTCAGCCGTTCTAAGCGTTCCTCCGCGGAAATACCGGAGTCAGTGCTATCAGGCTGGATGACATTGGCGAGCAGTTCGCGCAAAGCCGTGTTCATATGCACAGCATGCCCATCGGCATTGAATAAAGCAATGCCATTGGTGAGAGCTTCAAAGATCGCTTCCAGTTCGCTTACCCGCGTGCGCGTCTCCTGTTCAGAAACCCGCAGGGTACGCTGCTCAACTTCCAACTGGGCAAAGAGCCTCTCAACCTGCCGTCGTTGCATCACCGCCTCAGCCCGTGTCCGCTCTACCTGGCTCGCTATCAAACTGATCGTCAATCCAACGACCAGGAATAACACAACACCATAAACGTCTTCCGCGCTATTGAGGGAGAGTGAGAAATATGGTGGAATAAGTAATGCGATGAGGAGCAGTGCGCCCAATGCTATTGTCACTATGCCCGGACCCGCACCCCAAAATAACGACACCACGAGAACAACGAGCAACATCAACGCTTCTGGAAAACGAAATGTAGGGGAGACCTGTAGTATCAACACAATCGCTGTCACCGCCATAGCCTGTAACAGGCAGGCCGCGAGGTAGCCAAACGCGGGATGAGACCAGGGACGCGTGAGAAAACCTGGTGAGAAAGAGTTAACCTGGAACCAGTGGCGTATCTTCCACGCTAGCCCTGACTTCTGTGCTTTCATATCACTATTGCTATGTAGCGTATCGGTGACAGGCAGAATCGCCTCATTTTGTAAAGGCAGCGGCAATTCTCGCTCATGTTCCGAATATCTCATGTGCAGCCTCTTAAAAAATAATGCCTTCGTGTTCCCCTGCATAGCATACATGGTAGAGCCATGCTTGGCAACAAAGGTACAATGCTAAGCAGTGAATCAAAGGGAAAGCAATGATTCCAACGAGCCGCCGACAACAACGGTATGACCATCTGGCAATGTTGCATCAGTCGCGGCGATAGCGATTGCCTCGCCCATTTCCGTTGCCGTTGGCAGCTGGCCCATGGCATGGCGACGTTGGTCAATAACGCTAGGAGCCGACCGCTCTAGCAGTTTCGGGGTAATAGTGCCATCAACCAGATCGCCGGTAACGACGATAAGGCGCATGCCCTTCTCAGTCAATTCGGGTTGTCGTTGCCGCAAAGCTTGCTCACCCGCATATTTACTTTCCCCGACAGGCGCATAAGCAGGAATTTGCTCCACCTGCCCATAGAGATGCGCCCAATGGCTGGTGACAAAGACCACCGTACCGCCTGCTACCATGAGAGGGATCGCTCCATCCACCAAAGCAAGTTGAGCATCGCGATTAATATGCATCGGGTACTGTGGGTCAGCCGCTACGAGGTCACGCTCCAGCCCACCCGAAGCATTCAAGATAAGCAGGTCCAGGCGTCCGCTCCATGCTTTCACCTGCGCAAAAAGACGCTCAACATCCACCTGCTGCGTCACATCGCACGCAAGAGCAAGGCCACGCCCTCCATACTGTGTGATGTGCGTGACAACGTCATCGGCTCGTGCCACCTTATTCCGATACGTAATCACTACATCGTACCCGCGCTCCGCCAGAGCAATCGCGGTGGCTGCTCCAATCCCACGCGACCCACCCGTGACCAGTGCCACTGAACGTCTTTGCTCTTCCATGTACACTTCCTCGCGTCCTCAGTCTGCATAATCACCCCAGCACCATAATATGGTATTGTATAGCTAGCAACACTCATCATATCATCCAGAGCAAACCTCTTGTAAGGAGATCACCATGGAAATTTTGCGCACGCCAGATGAACGCTTTCACAATTTGCCCGGCTATAATTTTGCGCCACACTACATTGAAGTGGATAACATACGCATCCACTACCTTGACGAAGGACCTGCCAACGCCGCACCGGTCTTACTGATGCACGGCGAACCCTCGTGGAGCTATCTCTATCGCAAAATGATTCCCATCATCACAGCCGCAGGGTATCGTGCCATCGCGCCCGACCTCGTCGGCTTTGGCCGCTCCGACAAACCCGCCCTTAGAGAAGATTATTCGTACCAACGGCACATGGACTGGATGGCAGGGTTGCTCGCCGCACTTGATCTGCAACACATCACCCTTGTCTGTCAGGATTGGGGCGGCTTGCTCGGTCTGCGCCTCGCCGCCGAACACGAGGCGCGTTTCGCCCGTATCGTTGCCGCCAATACTGGCCTGCCCACCGGCGATACGCCCATGAGTGCAGCCTTCTTCGCCTGGCAAAAGTATTCACAAACGGCACCTGATTTTCATGTTGGAGGCATCGTCAAAGGTGGCTGCGTCACTGAACTTACTCCTGAGATCATCGCCGCCTACGACGCACCCTTTCCCGCTGATCGCTACACAGCGGGAGCGCGTCAATTCCCTTTACTCGTTCCTACCACACCGGATGATCCGGCCAGTCAAGCCAATCGCCAGGCATGGCAAGTACTAACACACTGGAACAAACCCTTCCTTACGGCCTTTAGCGACTCCGACGCCATCACCCACGGTGGTGAACGCGTCTTTCAGAAACTGGTACCAGGCGCACAGGGCCAACCCCACACCATCATCACCGGAGCCGGACACTTCCTCCAGGAAGACAAAGGCGAAGAGTTGGCACACGTCGTAGTTGATTTCATAAGCAAAACGTAGTGTTCCACCAACCCTCAATGAACGGGCTGCAACCATGTGTAGGGACAGGGGGCAGGGTTGGGTGGTGGCTGGGGCCTTGTGCCTGTCCGCACCCTGTCCGGGGGACAGGTAATAGGGGCTATTACCACTTATTCCAGTGCAAGATTGATTCCAATGGCACCCGCGGAGCTGGCTTAAAGTCAGTGCCAAGTGTATACGCCACTGGTATCAATGCTGCCTGGGTGATCTTATCATAGGGAATGCCTAAAACCTCTGCCGCTTCCTGTTCAAATGTCAGGTGCAGCGTTGTCCAGGTTGTACCCAGTCCCCGCGCACGAGCGGCCAGCATGAAGCTCCAGGTTGCGGGAAGAATAGAACCCCAGATGCTCGCCTGCGGCAACGTGGGTAGGCCTTCGACGCGACCATGGATACAGGGTAGCATCAACACAGGCACTTCATGCATGTGATCAGCCAGATATTGCGATGAGCTTCTCACCTTATCGATAGTTGCCTCGGCGATATGCTCACTGCGCTTTATCGCTACTTTCCCTTCGGTTTGTTGCTGGCGATAGAGCGTATATCCTCTACGATAGATATCGCCCAGAGCTTTGCGTTTCTCAGCATCGGTCACGACCACAAAGTGCCAACCCTGCGTGTTCGAGCCAGTTGGTGCCTGAACAGCCAGTTCTATACATTCACGAATGATCTCAGCTTCCACCGGGCGCGAGAAATCCAGACGTTTCCGCACCGAGCGCGTCGTCGAAAGCAACGCATCAGGTGTAAGGTTCAGTTGGGACATGCTTGTTGCTCCTCTTTTCCAATCCAAATCATTTCGATGTTTCATTGCATTGTAGCACGCTCGCTGCAAAACCTCGACGGACATCCCAAAAATAGTACAGATTCGACGCTACATGCTTGACTCTGGTACAATGTTCTTGAACGATGTATATGTTCCTGCCAACAACAGGTCCATCGGGCCGCTTTGACTCTCCGTGATGAAGGGTGTCCCGCCTATCAATATGTATTTTTGCTTCCATACCAAGGAGATAAATAGAATGACCGAGACAAGTACTCAGAGCGGAGGACGCCCCAACCTTCCGATGCAAGGCGTAGCTCAACCCAGCCGGGAAGAGGTGCTGCACCTCCCGCGTGTACACATTTCTTCCCATCCAGTGATGGCGCATAAGATGACGGCACTACGCGATAAAAATACCCAACCACCTGAATTTTACCGCCTGGTCAAGGAGATCGGCGCACTGCTGGCCTACGAAGCCACCACTAATCTGGCCCTGGAACCGTCTCCCATTGAGACACCGATGGGACCAATGGTTGGTCAACGCCTGGCCGGTGGTATTGGCGTGACACCCATCCTGCGTGCGGGTCTCGGCTTGGCCGAGGCATTTCGCGATGTCATTCCCGATATCCAGGTCTGGCACCTGGGCTTGCGGCGCGACGAGGACACTTTGCAAGCGATGGAATATTACAACCGATTGCCGCACAAGGTCGATTTACAGGTGGCCTATGCCATTGATCCTATGCTGGCAACAGGCGGATCAGCCATCGATGCCATCAATGTACTCAAACGGCGTGGTATTCCCCGCCTATCCTATGTCTGCATCATCGCAGCCCCCTATGGTCTGCTTAAGCTGTCACAGACACATCCTGATATTGACATCTATGTCGCGGCACTTGATGAAACCTTGAATGACAAAGGCTATATTCTACCTGGATTGGGCGATGCCGGTGATCGCCAATTTGGCACATTCTAAGTTTATGGGTACACAAAGCCATACGCTTTTGAGAGAGTAAATCATGCCAGGACCATTTCCTTTCCAACCCGACCCGAACGACAGCTATAACGAAGAGATTGACCAGTCAGCAGAGGCATATGAAGATCAGACAGAGCTTCCCCTGGAAGATGAACAATTTCCAGGGGAAGAAGACCCTGTCTCACCAGAGTCCATGTTGCCACCAGAGGCACGAGGTGAGACGAACGGTGGCCCGCTCGGCTGCTGCCTGGGACTCACCGTTGGCCTCATGCTCAGTTTATTCCTGGGCTTGATCGGCTTCGGTCATTTGACAGCACTAGTCTTAGCACCCTTCCTCCATGCCGATGCAATCACCAATATTCGCATTGCCACCGGCTTCTTTGGCAGTATTGGAGCTATCATAGGTGGGTTTATCGGTTGGAAAATCGGCAAACGCGTCTACCGGGAGTACGAGTCGCCCATTCTACCAGAGAGAAGACGCAGAACCAGGCCAATGCCCAAACAAGCGAAGCTGTAACGACATTGTTAGCATCATGCGAAAGGGGAAAATGACATGCGTGTTGTGATTTTTTGCGATATGGAAGGTATCTCTTGCATAGAGACCTGGGAGCAGGTTTCCGCCGGCAAGCCTTTTTATGAGGAGAGCCGCAAGCTCTATACAGATGAGATGAATGCGGCGGTACGCGGTGCTCGCGCCGCCGGTGTACGCGAGATCGAGGTGGTGGATTGTCACGGTGCGGGTGGAGCGTATAGTTTCAAGAGCTTTCTTCCCGACCGTTTAGAGGCGGGCGCACAGTATGTCTTTGGCTATCCCTGGGCACGCTACATCACTCCTTTTGAGCAGGGTTGCGACGCCATTTTATTTCTGGGTGCTCATGCCATGGCCGGTACGCCCGATGGCGTTCTCTGCCACACCGTTTCGTCTGAAGCCTGGTACAATGCGCAGATCAACGATACCCTTGTCGGTGAAAGTGGCATTCTTGCCGCCGTCGCTGGCTGCTGGGATGTGCCAGCCGTGTTCGTCTCCGGCGACGAGGCAACGTGTCGCGAGGTGACCGCCCTGCTCGGTGAAGAGGTGACGACAGCTCCCGTGAAAAAAGGTCTGGGGCGTTTCTCGTCCGTCAACATGGCCCCCAAAGATGCCTGTTCGCTGATCGAGATGCGCGTCGCCCAATCCTTGAGTATGCGCAACTGGCCCAAACCCTATAAGCCGACCGGCCCAGTCACCTTCCGCGTAGAACTGGCCACCCCTGACCGCGCCGCCGATTTCATGGGCCGCACAGGGGTTGTCCTCGAAGGCCCACGCACAGTATCATCCACCGGCGACAATTTCTGGCAAGCCTGGGACCAGTTCTGGTATCGGAACTAGCCTCAACAAATCTCATCAATCAGCCAGTAGTGCCATTTCATAGAGATAGACCAGATTACCGCAACGCGAAGTAATGTGGTCTATCCCACATTCGACACCCTTTGCAGGTAAAAAATCATCTTAACCTACAGGAGATTAAGGAATATCAGGTTCACTCGAACCTTCATCAGAAATATAAGCAGTTTCAGTAGCTATTCGTAGTGCTAAAAATGATTCTTTTAAGGACTGGCGGACTGCGCTTTCAGGCTCTGCAAGGAGAAGCCTTTGGTACGCTTCCAGAAATTGCACACGTATGCGATGGAACAGATGCAAAAAGTGGCGCATAAATCCTAAGCAGTCTAAAACGACAACCTCAATACCCCTGGTTTGTGCGTAAACACTAGAAGCATACTTTCTCACCTGCTCATCAATGTCTTCCGTGGTAATAATGATGTAGTTATCAATTCTACGGTCTATCTTTTGAAGCGCACTATCGATGTCATTCTGTATGACTCGTTTCGCTTTCATTTCATAGACAGTTACCACATTATCATCACCTACGAGAGTAATGAGGATGTCTCCTGGTGACCCCGTTTGCTTATCGGCAGCATGATGAGCTTCAAGAGGTAATGCTCTTTCACCTAAGTATGCTTTTGCAGCATCATACATGGCAGCCACAACAAGAACGGGCAGCCGACTTGAATTCGGACTTTTAAGGTGTTGCTCGATAAGCGTTACAATATCTTCTGAAGACAACGGTATCATGCTTGCTGAGGCTTTTAACTTAGCAATCCAGGCATTCATATGTTCAAGTTGTTCGTTTTTGATGAGTAAAAGCCGCCTCATCGTTTCCGCTAAAACATCTTCAGCTGATGCCTTCCCTTCATAAATGTCTGTCAGTATTTGCAGAAATGCTTTGTAAATAGGTGTAGGACGCCCAACCATATTAAGCTCTGGCGTTAATGTCGTAGCTATATTTCGGAAAGCAGGGGTAAGAAATCCGGTCGTTGAATTGCAAGGGAGGCCATGTTCACGAAGAAATAAAGACAAATACTTTTCATCATACCCACGTCCCCCATAGGCATCGACATCTCCGATTTCTGTGTATGGTTTACGAATATCCACATCAGGCTTATGAATTTTTGCTAAAGAACATGCTAACAAGACCCTAACGCAAGCACCATTACCTACAGATCGACATACTGCTTCAATGCGGTTAGCTACATCAGGATGAGTGATAATTGGCTTGTTTACATCGCTAGAGACTTGTTCAAAGGCTGATCTAAGAATGTCTGTTGGACTTGCCACCCCATTTCCCCCTCAATTTCATAGTTCACCCAAAGCACTTCTGTGCGTAGCTGTTTAATGGAATGACAATTTTTCGGCGTTGCTTCAATAGTGTGCCAGTCACTGTACAATTCATCCAGCAAATTGCAACGATACCCTGATAATGCGACTTTGCCTTTTACATGGCGCAGAGTGTGTGCTAATTCTCGATGTTGCCCATCTGTCATCTCATACGCATACGCCTTGCTATCACCACGAGAACCATGAGGATAAGGGGGATCACAGTAAAAGAGCGTTTCTTTGCTATCATACCGCTTGATGACATCAATGGCAGGAGCATTTTCTATCTGAACCCGCAAGAGCCGTTGTACAATTTCTGAAAGGCCCTCAACACTCCCTAGCCACCTTGAAACAGCACCACCCATTCCTGCACGACTGGTGAGTAAACAATTTGCCCATCTCCCTGAGCTTGCCGTTTGCGCAAGCCCACTTCTTACTTGTCTGGCTCGTATAAAGAAACGTCGAGCTCTTTCTACATCTGAAATGTCTTGCATTGGCTGAGTGATAGCAAGCTCGAACTCTTCACGGGAAAACGGCGTTAACCCAATAGCCTCGATTAAGGCTTCCTTCTGTTCGCGCAGCACACGAAAGAAGTTGACCACTTCGCTATCGATATCATTGTAGGTTTCGACAGGTGAAGGTTCTCTGTTCAGTAGGATCGCTGCCGATCCCCCAAAGGGTTCACAGAAATGTGTCGTTTTTGGCAGTAAAGGCAGAAGCCAATCCAGATGACTGAATTTCCCACCATACCAGCCAAAAGCTATTAACTTATTCACGTTCGTTTCGTCCTTTCCTCGCTCTAATGACAGAGTATAACACACCAAAAATAAAGGAGCAAAGGCTGAGATTGAATTCAGATATCGAAACTAGCCCCCCATTGGCTTACGATAGCGCGGGAACGTTTTGATCACGCCAAAACCCAGCTTTTCGTACAATGACCTGGCACCATGGCGATTGCTGGCATCGGTATGGAGTCGTATGCGCTGTACTCCACGCGCCCGCATAGTTATCATTTCATACGTCAGTAACGCTTCCGCGAGACCGCGCCGTTTGTATGCGGAGGAAACAATAACATCGTCGATAATGCCGATACCGTGCGCTATGCTACCTTGCACAATAGCAATGGGTTGCTCATTGTGCCAGACCACCTTCAATAACTCAGGATCAGGGCTAATCAGGCTAAGAAATTCCTGGTAATCTTCCTCCGTTGGCACGTTATTGGCCTTGGTGAAACCAGCCCAGTGGCGTCGGGCTGCTTCCCAGATAAGGCGATACTGTTCTGGAATAGCGGAACGGAGCGCAAAGCATTCCGGCAAGCCAGGTGTTTGGAGATGCGCAAAGTCAGTCCATTCCATCTGCGCACTCGTGTAATAGACGGTATAGCCCTCGTTCAGCAGGAGTTCGGTAGCGGGTGTCTCAGTGCTTGAGGCATTCGCTCCAAAGGTGCCTTTGCCATGCGTTGGATGTCCAGTGGCAAGTGTTCGCAAGCGTTGTTCAGCCCAATGCACTAAGGCCGTGCCAAGGCCACGTCCGCGCCATTCCGGTAAGACCCGCCCCACATGCAGATAGAGCCAGGTGCCATCTCCCTCTTCCCACCAACGAACACGTACAAAGGCGATCATGTGCTCATGTGCGGTTGCCACCAATATGTTCTGCGGATCAAGTTTGGCAAGATATTCCGCCATCTCCTCTACAGTGGGTATACTTTCTAACGTAGAGAATGGATCAATCTGATCAACGTGCCGACAAGCCTCCATTACGGTAACGTATGGGTCGGCATCTTCTGCGCCACGTCCTGAACGAAAAGTAATGCCCGGCAGAGTAGGTAAGTGCCTCTCTTTCATCATGGCTACCGCTCAGCGATACGGAACACGGCGAGGCGTGAACGCAGCGAGTTGGTCAAATCGGCCAATTGGTGCAGAGCTTGTTGCATGTGCTTCATATGCTGGTTGATCTCCGTGGTCGTCTGTGAAATGTGCTCCACGGCACTGACCGCCAGTTGTGAACTCTGGGCTTGATTATCGGCTGCGCTACAAATACCCTGCACAAGCCCGGCCATTTGTTCCGTGACAATACTGATCGCATCTAACGCCACCCCTGTTTGCGTGACCAGTTCGGTCTGTTTAACCGCCTCCTGCGTATTTTGCTCCACGCTTTTGGAGATCGCCGTCGTCTCACGCTGGATAGAGCGGATGTGCGAGGAGACTTTGCGGGCAGCGTCCGCTCCATGCACAGCCAGCGTGCGAATTTCTTGCGCAATCAACGCGAATCCTTGTCCATGCTCACCCGCTCGTGTGGCCTCAATGGCTGCGTTAAGGGCCACCATGTTCATACGCATCGTTAAATCGGTAATTACCGCTATAGTCTCATTGATTTCCTGCCCACTCTCACCCAACCGCTTCATGATACGAGCCGATAACATGGACGCTTCACGTACCTGGCTCATGCCATCCACCGCACGATCCACCGCACTTTGACCATCCATAGTCACATCCATCGCCTCAACCGCGATCCGTGAGAGCTCACTGGCACTCTCCGAGAGGCGGTTCATCGTATTGGCTATTTCATCAATAGCGTGTGAGATGTGCTGCACCTGTCGCTCTTGTTGACTGGCATCATGCACTAGCAAATCTGAACTATGCTGCACATCACGCGTCAATTCATCGACTACGCTCGTAACCTTTTGCACATTGCCCAGTACGCCGCTCATCTCTTCCACCATGACGTTAACAGCATCGCAGATAGGCTGCAACTTCTCGTGCGCAGAACGGACGCGCACCCTCAGATCCCCACGTCGAATCTGTTCCAGATCATCGCGCAGCAGCGCAATGCCCTCCTCGAGCGCACGATGCTCGCTCTCTCGCTCCTGGAAAATCCGCGCATTATCTATCGCTATCGCCACCTGGTTCGCGAACAACTCCGCCACCTCGATACTCTCCAACGTCGGTATCTTGCCATCTTCTGGATCATCCAATGAGAGGAAGCCAAGCAACTTTTTCTTACGCGGACTATACAGAGGCATAATCAAAGCGTCATCGGGATGCCATCCACCCGGCTCATAATCGTCCACCGTCTTGTTGATGACCGAGACGATATCCGAGAAATCATCAACATATTCATGCGAAATAAAATAGCTCTGACTGATACGGAATTCAGGTCGCATGAGCCGTAGCACTTGCTCAGCAGTTAGCCGCACCTCACGTAACACGCGTTGATTCTCTTCCGACATACCAGCAAAGGCAAGAGGAGCCAGCACCTCACTGCCCTCCTCAATCAAGTTAACAACGAGTATACGAAAGCCTGTACAAATGCTGGTAGAAGCCACTATTTGCTGCAACACTTCCGCCAGACCTAGCTCCGCACGCAAAATATTGCCCAATCGTATCAATTCTTTGATCTGCCGTGCGTGTTGCACAACATTATTATCAAACGGAACACCCGTTAAAGGGGAGGGCAATGGTTGGTCGTCTCGTTGTAGGAGCGAGCCATGCTCACGCTCCCACTGCACCTGCTCCGTGGGAGAGCGAAAACGGACACGCAATGGCACATGCCATCCCTGCTGCCTGCGTTCTGTCATTGACTGCTACCTCTTTCCTTGCTATCTGCGGTTCATGATTATATCGAGGATAGCACATCCACTACAAGTACACAAGCGGGATAGCACGCCTGCCCAAACACCCTTTGCTCTTGTCCTAGAAATCCAGGTATCGCCTGTAATAGCCCAGTAACGAACGCGGAATACGACCAGCGACGAAGGTACCATCCTCTCGATGCTCCTCCTCATCGACATACCCACGACGATGAAAAAGTTCTACCAGATCGCTTTTGGCATAGGGAATCACCACCTGCACCACCTCCATGCTGTCGGCCAGCACCTGGGCCACTTTCTCGCGTAAGGCATCCAGCCCTATCCGCTGCAAAGCGGAAACAGGCACGCCATTGGGGTAGAGACTGACATCCACCTCCGTCGGATCATCGAGGAGATCGATTTTATTCAGGGCAGTGACACGCGGCTTATCATTGGCATGCAGATCACGCAAAACATCGTTGACCGTCTCGCTCTGCTCAATGGCATTTTCATGGCTCACATCGACGACCTCAAGCAACAGGTCGGCATCAATGACCTCTTCAAGCGTGGCCCGGAAAGCAGCAATCAACTTGGTAGGCAGCTTCTGAATAAAGCCCACCGTATCGGTAAACAGTGTTTCCTGGCTACTGGGCAACACCACATGGCGCGTAATCGGGTCAAGCGTGGCAAACAGCGCATTCTCCGCCAACACATCCGCCTCGGTCAACGCGTTGAACAGGGTTGACTTGCCTGCATTGGTGTAGCCAACAACAGCAACAACAGGGATAGCCTGGGCAGCACGTTGTTGCCGATGAAGCTGTCGTTGCTCGCGTACACCTTCGATATCTTCTCGCAACTCAGAGATGCGGCTCCGCACGCGGCGACGGTCAATCTCCAGCTTTGTTTCACCAGGACCACGCACACCAATCGCGCCACCTACACCAGCCGCTCCGGCACTACGCGAACCACCCGCCTGACGCGAGAATTCCACTCCGCGACCCGACAAGCGCGGCAAGCGATATTCCAACTGTGCCAACTCGACCTGTAAACGCCCCTCACGGGTATGCGCGTGCTGTGCGAAAATGTCGAGGATCAGGGCAGTGCGATCAATCACTCGTGTACCCAATAGCTTTTCGAGGTTACGCTGCTGCGAAGGGGAAAGTTCATCATCAAAGATCACCAGGTCAAAACCATGTTGCTTCTCCAGATCGCTCAGTTCTTGCGCTCGCCCTCTGCCAAGGTAGGTCGCCACGTCGGGATGATGCAACCGTTGAATCAAAGAACCAACAACATCAGCACCGGCAGTACGCGCCAACGCCCCCAGTTCACTCAACGAATCTTCCACACTCCATAAGTCGTCCGGCTTATCAGTGTCAACCGCGACCAGGTAGGCATGTTCCGGCCCACCATGTGCTCCCGTTTCGATAGTACGATCTTGCTTTGCCGTAATTCGTCCCTCCACCTGTTCAGATTATAGCTAACCAACATGTATGTCTACAAGTATTGTAGCATCTATGAAAGGGAACGCAAGGTTTTGCTCTATCTCTGTGAGTTCCAAGTATGCCCTATTGGTGAATAGGCAAACGCGCCACAATAAAGCTGTTGACGTGCGCAAACAGACTATTGGTCCAAGCATCATTATAAAATTGCTGCCAACTGTTAAACTGGGAAACGGTTACACCATCCGGCATATTCTGCAGGAAGTTGTGCAGTACCAGCAGGAGCACTACCCAGATCAACCAGGCCTCAACAAAGCCAATCAAGGCACCAAGCAACCTGTTACCCATGCCAATCAACGGTATCTTCTGGACAACACCGCGAAAAATGCTCCCTATGATATGGAGGATCAAGACAGTACCGCCGAACAAGACGATATACGCGATGAGTGGAGTAGCGGCAAGGCCATTGGCAGCCAAAAGCACAGTAAAACGAGGACCAAACAAGTAGGCAACGGCAAAACCTACAGGAATACTGATCAGGTTTATGAGGCTGGTGACTGCCCCATTGCTGAAACCATTAAAAACCAATAAGGCGACCGTTACAAGAAAAAGAATATCTATATAGCTAAGTCCGGTCATATGCGTTCGTGTCCTTCCTGGTAATATTCCAGTATGATTAGATGAGGCTATTCTCTACATGCATAGACGTTGTAGGAAGATGAGTTGTAACAAAAGAGTTTATATATTTGTAATACTAGTGAAATTGTAGCTATCGATACGCAAACCTCACACTTTTGTGCGCTTAATATAGCGCACTCCCCAAAAGCAGAAGAGCAACATGCTGAGCGAAATCAGGCAGATGAGCCAGTTAAAGCCAATAAATTGCGCAAAGATGCCGGCGAAAAGCAGAATAGGGATCGAGCCGGAGTTATAGATCATGATCTGCAAAGAGAAGACGCGACCGCGCACTGCCTCCGGTGAGTGCTCCTGCATCATCGTCTGCGTGGGAATATTGACACAGGCCATCGCTATACCCAGGACAAAGACAAGCACAATAGTTGTCACCAGGAGCAATGGCGAAGATGCACCTTGCGCATGATAGAGATACCACGCCAATCCCTGCGAACCCGGCAGCAGGAGAAAACCCACCGCCAGCGTGATAAACCCTATCGTCGTCAGGCGAATCTTGCCAACCCGTTCGGTTATGCGCGTCATGAAGAGGGAGGCACCAACCAGACCAACAGCCGCCGGTGCAAGAATGATGGACATATCTGCAGCCGGTCGGCGTAGTACCTGCTGCACAAATGGCCCTGCCAATTCACCAATCAGTAGCATGATGTTGCCCACCACAGAAAGCTGGATCACTGAGAAGAATAACAGGCGATCACTGCGCACAAACCGCCACCCCTCCACGATCTCATGCCACAAAGCCTCCATCGCCTTCGATGCTTCCTCACCCGCATTCTTGACACGTTTAGACAGAAGATGCTCATGAAAAGCAGTCGTTGGGATAAAGAAAATGAGCGCGGCACAGACAAGGTAGAAAAAGGCCACCAGCACAAAAAGCATATCAATCGAATGAACGTTGAGCGTAAGACCAAGCAAGTGCAGTGTAAAAGGTGGAAATATCCGCGACACGATACTCCCTAAAATCAAGAAACCTATGGCCTGTGACAGCGTCATAGTGATATTGAACAGCGAGAGGGCTGGCATCAGTTCGCGCTCCCCCACCAGCAGTGGGATAGCGGCTCCTTCCGCGGGCGTGAAGAATTGCCCAATCAACGAGGCCATAAAGGTAAGCACGAAGAGCGGCCACAGCGTATTGCGACTAGATAATAAAGAGACCACGATAAGAAACATAGTAACCGCTCGCAAGACATTGCTGATCCACAATACCTTGCGCTTGGAGAGACGATCAACGGCCACGCCCGCCACCGCGCTGAATGGTAGGGCCGGCAAAGTGAAGGCGATAATGGCAAGGCCCGCCAGTAACACCGAGTGGGTAGTGTCGTTCACCAACACGATGATACCGAAATTCGCCGCATTCATGATGGTCAGCGAAATAAGCTGTGCCAACCACAAAAGCACAAAATTGCGATTCTTCAGCACACGCCGAAAACTGGCGGATTCTGGGGCCGCCTGTGGAGGTGGACCAGGTTGTTGTTCTGTGACAGTTGTCGGCATGTGAACTTCTATCCCTTTGTATCCAAACGTACCGTATAAGCCACACTACTACAAGTTTACCATAAAACCAGGGAAGCATCCCCTACTATCCTCTTACGTATGAGTATAGCGAAAAGTTCAAACGCCTACAGCTGTCACTTGACCTATTTGTACCAATTTTCGCACATTTCCCCAAAAAGTTTCCGCTTTTGGCGACAGAAAAGGATATTTCCTTTAATGGTCCTTGCCAAAGATGGCAAGCGACCAGAAGTCGTGGAAGAGATTATTCAGCAAATTGAGGCGGATAACAGTCCATCCGCACACGAATTATTAGCCGTTACCTATACCCTGGCATCACTGGTCTTTAAAAAAGCAGCCGACCGCAATTGGCTCAAGAGGAGGTTTTCCATGTTAGACAACCATCTATTCCGTGATTCTTGGGTCTACCAAGAACTCATACAAGAAGGACTCGAAAAAGGGAGGCAAGAGGGGGTTGAAAAGGGGAGGCAAGAGGGGGTTGAAAAGGGGAGGCAAGAGAGCCTTCAGGCACAGCGTTTAACTCTGTTAGAAATTGTGCAATATCGCTTTCCAGCGTTGACCGCGTTGGCGCAGCAAACTGTGGATGCCATGAGTGATGCCGACGTTTTGCGCCGCTTAATTGTGAAAGTCAGCGTGGCACAAACGGAGGACAAGGCCCGCCAGGCTCTGCTTGCTGTAGACAACAGCAAGCAAAACCCTCACTAACAAAAAACGTATGCGGCAACCTGCTCGACGCACTTATGGGTGTCGAGCAGGTTGCCGCATACGTTTTAATTTAATATCCTCTTGCTTTGTCGATAACGTTAAAGAGAGATTCGCCCGCGAGGTAACGGCGCAGGTTTTCAGCGAAGATGGTGGCGGCCCGATCGTCATAGTGCGGTGTATAACCGGACATATGAGGGCTGACAAACACATTCGGCTGGTGCCAGAAAGGGCTATCAGGCGGTAGCGGCTCCTGCTGAAAAACATCCAGGGCGGCTCCCGCGATCTGTTTTTCTTGCAGGGCATGCAATAAGTCCTGTTCGTTGCAGATACCCCCACGGGCAATATTCACCAGGAAGGCGTTCGGCTTCATAGCCGCGAAGGCGGAAGCATCAAACATATCTCGCGTCTGCGGTGTCAGGGGAACAGCAACGAGCACCACATCGCACTCGCTAAGCATAGCATGCAACTGTTCGGGCTGGTAATAGCGTTCGGGCAACGTGCCTTCCGGGTCGCCAATACCTGGAAATTGGAAACCGCTATCTCGATGATCGTTGCCGCGTTGCATCGCCAACACGCGCATGCCAAAGGCTGTTGCTAACCGCGCTACCTCGCGCCCAATGCTGCCATATCCCACAATGCCAATAGTTTGCCCACGCAACTCCGTTGGGAGCAGTTGCGTTGAGCGCACCGACTCCTGCGCCCATTGCCCGCGCTGTTGCCATTCCAGCAAATTGGGAACGCGATGAAACCATGCCAGCAGCATCGTGAAAACATACTCCGCTATATTGACGGCATGGAGACCACTGACCGAGGTAAAGGTCACAGCGGTGCGGAAAAGTGGACGATTGAAAACATAGTCCGCACCAGCGGAATAGAGCTGCACCCAACGCAGATTAGGAGCCTGTTCAGGTGATGGCAAAGCAGTGGCAAAGGACATGTACAAAACTTCCACTTCGCGCCACAACTCGTCAGGAATGCCTTCACCTTTACGCGGGGAACGTTGCTCAAACCGCAAGTTTGGCCATTGGTCACGCAATCGATCCAGCCATTTCGGCTCAATGCGGGCAGTGATAAGTACAACTCGTTCCTTGGAATTTATATTGGCTGCATTGGTTATATCGGTCATAAAGAAGACTCTCTTCCCGAAAATTTGCTTACATGATCTTCGCCAGGCTCGCTACAATTATATCATCAAGCATGCATTGTTGTGCCCTTGCGAGTTCACGGTTGATAATTTTGAATCAGCTTTTGCATCGCTAAAAACTGCGCTTTCGGCTGATCATTGCTCAAGTCAAACATATCCAGGTGACCGTAGCCAGCATAGCTAGCGGCATCGAATTGACAGGCAAATGCTGCACCCGCTTGTGCCATACCCGTCAGAGCAACGGTCGTGAACTGGCTCATAAAGTTCGCATCATCACCATAAGATGGGGGTGGATTGCCAGGATCAAAGTTCCACTCGGATACGCCCACCGGCACATCTCTTCCCAAAATCGTTCGCACCATCGTACGCACATTCAAGACGACCTGCTTTGCCTCACTCGCCTTAGCAAGGCAAGCACGCTCTGTGTTATTGAAGCAAGGATACCAGTGAAAACTAATGGCATCCGGTAGAATACCGGACGCTTTGACTCCCAGCAAGAAATTACGCATGAAATCATGATCGCCCAATGGGCTGAATGTCACCGGGCCAATGAATTTCGCCTGCGGATTGATCTGTCGCAACAATGGTATCCACTTATTCCACAGGGCTACATAGCTCTTAACTGGCACGTTGGCGAAGTCTGCCTCATTGCCAAACTCATACATCTGGCAACGTTTCCCTAAATAGCGCACGAGATGCTCGTTAAAGGCAGTATTGAAGATATTGGTAATGACACCCAGGCACGTTGCACCGCTACGTTCAATGGTCAGCATACGCTGCTCAATCGCTGCATCGCTCGCATTATCTGGAAAGAAACTCCGTAGTAAGGTGAAACCAGCATGGTGTAGCGCATCCTGTATAGAAGTCTCGGTCTGAATATTCTGCTGCTTATACTCGTAGGTATCATTAGTGCCAAATAGCAATGATGAGACATGTTGTTTCCACACCTGCTGTCCAGGCAACATCCCATTGCCAGTAATAGTGGTAGTGGGAACAGGAGACGCTGTAGCCACTCCTTGCGCTGGCCCTGATAGCGCACTCGATGAGCACGCGCTACTAAAAAACAGCACTAAAGATAGGACGATCATCCTCGCGCCACTACCTATTGCCGCAGTGGATTTTTTATTCTGCGGCGGCGAGAAAACCACGAAGTCATCAGCTTTGTGGATGAAGCACCGCTTTTCCCTCTTTCCAATGGAATAGCGAATCGTCTCCTGACTCGCATTGCCACTAGCTACAACACAAGGATCCATCACTTCAAAAAGTTCGTTCCTTCCAAAAATGTTTTTTCAAGTCATGCTTATGTACTCATCAAAGCTGAATGGTCGAGTCTTGTTTCACCTTCCATACCATGACAAGTGGTACGCATCCGAGGGTCACTTTTCACCAGACAGGGGATATGATCCTGCTCACCCTCCATGGTCCCAAAAGCAAAATCCGATTTTGCAGCCATTTCCTCCACTATTTTTTGCCTCATCACCGGAGTGAATGAGAAACTTTTTCTGGTATGTGCAGACGACCATCAGGTGAGAGCGAATGAAGTATTCTTGCCTCGCGTACCACACCTTATCAAACTTCCGGAAACCGGCTATTTTCCCTGTGGGGATGCGTTGTGCGCTCCTGCTCCCCTTGGTCTGTTGGTAATCCCCATCTGAGACACACCTCTTCTTGACCACGCTCGTTGTGTGAAACGTTGGGTTTTTTCCTCGTGTGGCAATCATCGTAGCATCAAAGACATGCTCTTTGGGAAGTCCTGCCAAAAGGCGATGCTCTTTGGTGACAAAGCCCCAGGTTTCCTCCGCTTCCACCCGCTGAGCAATTGGATGCGGATGCTGTTCATCTGCGTGGCATGCAGCAGGTTTCCCTTTTTCTTGCCGGTGCGCTTCAAGGTGACGGTTCTCGCATGAAGCCCATCATGACAGGTCTTACAAAGCGTCAGCAAATTGGTTTCTTCATCACTTCCTTGCTCGCTCCGAAATATGAGATGATGCACCTCTCCCTCCTTGAGTAATAAACGAGCAATCGCCGGCGTGCAAGGCATGAGCGGTTCCTTGTCCGCTGAAAGCACAAAAACGACATTCATCCTGACGATCCCTTTCGGAAAAAAGCTCCGCTTGCGCGGGTGATGCGTATCTCTGCGCTGTGACCACGAAGAGAATCCGACCTCATCTCGACACTGTTCAAAAGGCTTGTTGCACTTGGATCACCGGACCTGTCCTCAGCCCTTCTTAAACCCAAATGACAGAGCAGCGGTCTGATGCGTCAACCGCAGGTGTCATGACCAATTGAACGCTATTCCCATTTCTGGAAACGAGTCCGGTGAACTCAGGCTTCCGAAGAAGCCACGGAGTCTTTCGCTCCGTGGTAGTTCACAGGTCATACTGCTTTCAGTCGCCTCTTTATACCATATCAGGCCAGCAAAACAATCTGAAACTTTAACCCATAAGTAATAATGATCTTATCAAGCACGCCAGACTTGCACCGTCTTGTCCCAGGAAGCCGAGGTAATTTGTTTGCCATTGGTGGCCCATGCCACCGAGCGAACGCTATTGGTATGTCCATGATAGATATAGGCATCGCTGCCATCATTCGCGTTCCAGACCTGTACCGTTTTATCATCACCGCCAGAGGCAATACGCTCCCCATCTGGCGACCACGCAACGGCATAGACGAAATCGCTGTGTCCATAATAGATGTACAGATGGTTGCCACTCACCGCATCCCACACCTGCACCTTGCCATCACTACCAACTGAGGCGATACGTTGTCCTTGTGGCGACCACGCGACGGCCAACATTGACGCGGATATGGATTGGAAGGTGTAGAGCAAATGCCCGTTAGTAGCATCCCATACCTGCACGGTGCCATCGTCACTGGCCGAAGCAATGTACTTACTATCCGGCGACCACGCAATTCTATAGACAAAACCAGTATGACCACGATAGGTAAGCTGAGGCGAACCATTGGTGGCATCCCACACTCGCACCGTCTTATCCCCACCTGCCGAGGCGATGCGCTTACCATCCGGTGCCCACGCGACCGACCACACCAAAGCGGAATGCCCGAGATAGCTAAGAAAATGGTCGCCATACGTAGCATCCCACACCTGCACCGTCTTATCATAGCCCGCCGAGGCGATACGTCTACCATCTGGCGACCATGCGACAGTATAGACAGAATTGCTATGACCATAAAAGACGGTGAGGTGATCGCCGCTCAAAGCATCCCACACTTGCGCCGTACCATCACCACTGGCCGAGGCGATGCGCGAACTATCCGGCGACCATGCCGCCGCCCACACCCACGTTGAGTGACCGCGAAACGTGTAGAGCGTGCTCCCTTCAGCACTAGAGGAAGGGGTGGGAGTGAGTAAGCCTTGCGAAGCCTGGTTATGCAACAACCATATCAGCCCGCCACCCGCGACCCCAACCGCGGCAGCACCAATCAATCCACGCAACACGGTACGCCGTGAAATACCACGGCGTACCGGCGGCGCGAGTGATTGCGCTTCTGCCAGCACTGGCGTTTCCAGTGCTGAAGACGGCGGTACCGCCGTGGTATCTGACAGCGTCGGCAGTGCTGTTGTCTCAATTGGCACAGTCAGCAGAGCGGCGGGCGAGTTCTCCTCCTCATTAGAAAGCTGGATCGTTTCCACTCCAGCAGCCGGTTGCTCCGTGGGAACCGACGTATTGCCCAGGTGAATCGTCGTTGCGGGCGTCTGTAGATAGGCCTGTTGTAAGGCGTGGGCAAACGTCCGCATATTTTCATAACGCTCTTTCGGATCTTTCGCCAGTGTTTTCATTACCACGGCTTCAATAGCAGGTGCGAGTGTTGGCACTTTTTCATGCAAAGGCGGTGGGAGCGCGAGCGTATGCTTGACAGCAATTTCGGCAAACGAACCTTGAAAGGGACGCGTACCGCTCAACCATTCATAGACAACAACACCCAGCGAATACTGATCACTATTAGGGCAAGCTCGCGACTGAATCTGCTCCGGTGCCATATAGGCAATAGTGCCAGCCAGCTCTTGTACGCCCTGCGTACTGTGATAGTTTGTACTCTGCGCCACCAGGGCAATGCCGAAGTCACTAAGCAACACTTCGTTATCGCGACCGAGCAACATATTCTCCGGCTTGACATCGCGATGAATGACCTTCTGATCGTGAGCATATTGCAATGCAGAGGAAATCTGCGTAACATAGGTCACGATAGTTGAAAGCGCGGGCAATGAACTTCTGGGGTGTCGCTTGCGCAAAGTGCCATTGGGCGCATAGTCTACCACCAGATATGGCGTTGCATCCGCCACACCAAAATCCAGTACACGCACAATATGTGGATGGGCCAGTCGGGCGATGGTACGCGACTCAGTCTGAAACTGCTCCACATCTTCGCTGGCAAGTTGCGCATGGAGTATTTTGATGGCAGCAGAGGTCCCCAGGTAAACATGTTCGCCCAGGTAGACTTCGGCAAAGCCTCCCTGACCCAACAAGCGTACCAGGCGATAATTGCCTATTTGTTGCCCTACCAGATCTGCCATCATGCATGCCTCCA
Organism: Ktedonobacteraceae bacterium; assembly: GCA_051004815.1. Lineage (GTDB taxonomy): Bacteria > Chloroflexota > Ktedonobacteria > Ktedonobacterales > Ktedonobacteraceae > JBBQXY01. The sequence goes on along the minus strand of JBPCJY010000085.1, from coordinate 36,136 downwards.
ACAACAGCACTACTCACAAGTGGCACCAAGCAGGAGTGCAGAGGACGGCAGCCCTTTGCCGCACCCTGTCTGGGGGACAGGTAATGGGGTGTCCCCCAGATTCTCCCCCTTCTCTGCCGCCGAAGGCGGCAAAAAAAGCCTGTTGAGTAACCCTGCCTCCAGCAAACGCTCCTAACAACCTCTAAAAGAATTTGTTCCCACGCTCATTGTAGAGAATTGCATAAGATACGTCAAGAATGAGGCTCAACTCTAACAAAACAGGGACAGCAAGACATCTGCTATAATGCATGGCATAAAAAGCATTGGCGGACTGCCTTGCTGGCAGCCCCCTATTTTGTGAGGAGCCACGCGATGAAAGCCGTTTTATGTAAAGCCTATGGCCCACCCGACAGCCTTGTCCTGGAAGATATTGCACCCCCACAACCAAAAAAGGGTCAGGTGGTCATCAGTGTGAAAGCCTGTGCGCTCAACTTCCCCGATACACTTATTATTCAAGGCAAATACCAGTTCAAGCCGCCTATGCCTTTCTCCCCCGGCAGTGATGTTGCAGGCGTCATTAAAGAGGTAGGCGAGGGAGCGGAGAGCTTTAAAGTCGGTGATAACGTGTTTGCCTTCGCTGGCTGGGGTGGATTCGCGGAGGAAGTAGCCGCCGACGCCGCGAAAACCATCCCCATCCCCAATGGCATCAATTTCGCCACCGCCGCCGCCTTTCCCCTCGTTTATGCCACCTCTTACCACGCGCTGAAGGATAGAGCTTACCTTAAAACAAACGAAACACTGCTAGTACTCGGCGCATCAGGAGGCGTAGGGCTTGCGGCAGTCGAGCTGGGTAAGCTGATGGGAGCCAATGTCATTGCTGCCGCCTCGACCGCTGAGAAGCTTGCGCTCTGTAAGCAATATGGTGCGGACGAGGTCATTAATTACAGCACAGAAGACCTCAAGACACGGATCAAGGAGCTTACCGACGGCAAGGGCGTCGATGTCGTCTACGATCCGGTGGGAGGCAATTACGCGGAAGCAGCACTACGCGGCATGGCTTGGGAGGGTCGCTACCTGGTCATTGGCTTCACGGCTGGTGATATTCCGCGCATTCCGCTTAATCTTCCACTGCTTAAAGGCTGCTCTATCGTTGGTGTATTTTGGGGCGCATTCACAGAACACAACCCAAGAGGCAATCAACAGAATTTTCAAGCACTACTCACTTGGCTTGTACAGGGCAAGCTCCAGCCCTATATCTCCGCCACCTATCCTCTCGATCAAGCAGCAGAGGCCCTTAACGCGATGATGCAGCGCAAAGTCCAGGGCAAAGTCGTACTACTGACCGATAAAAGCTAAGTCACAACCAAACTACTTTAGCCACGTATTATAGTTGGTAAGAGGCTTTTCTTTCTTTTCCAAACGGGAAGGGAGACAAGACTTACAAGTATAAACACGATATATTACAGAGAGGAAAGACATGGAAACACGTTTCTATCAGACGCGCAACCTCGACCTCCAGAGGATTGCACAAACGCTCGTCCTCGAATACCAGGGGCAGGGCTATCAGACGCAACAATTCGGCGATGAGAACCAGATGTTCGTACAACTCAAGAAGGAAAGCACCCTGCGAGCGATTACAGGGTTTAATAAGGCTCTGACAATCTCATTGCAATATAGCAACGATGGTACGCTCGTCACAGTAGGCGCACATGATTGGGTAGATCAGATCGCCGTCGGTGCCGTTGGTCTGGTTGTGCATCCGCTACTCATCACAGCAGCAGTAGGAGCGATCCAGCAAAATACTGCCCTCCATGACGTGCTCAATTCGCTTGATTATCAGGTGCGGCAGCAGCAACCACAAGCTCAATACGTGATACCACCCACAAGTTTCTAACTATCCAGTGCTAAACACACGAAAATGGCGTGGTCAAGCTGACCGCGCCGTTTTCGTGTGTTCATCTTCCGCATTACTCTACACAAGCATGCGTTGATTGTCGTATAGTTAGTATTGGAACCAGCTTTATGGTTCACTGTTTCGTAGTCTTTCCCTATCATTCTCAAGGAGGAGCTATGCGACGCATTCTTGGTGTACTGGTAGCCCTGAGTTTCCTACTTTCTCTGGTGTTTGTCGTGCAAGTTACGCCCGCAGGCGCAACCTCTAGCACACAAGGTAATTCCAAATTTGACCACATCTTCTACGTCATGATGGAGAACCACGCAACGAATGAAGTGATTGGAAATACGGCTGATGCTCCCTTCATTAGCAACCTGGCGAATCAGTCCGCTGTCTCCTTGAACTACTACGGAGTCACCCATCCAAGCCTACCGAACTATCTGGCCGCTATTTCCGGTGATTTTCAAGGCGTCTGGGCTGACTGTGTGGCTGGAGCAACTGTCACCTGCCCCCCGACAGAATTTAACCCCAGTTCAGGCTATACCAATGGGAAGGAACTCCTCACTCCGCCTGAAATTGCGAGTGCCAGCCAGCAACCTTTCTGGTTCAATGGCAAGACTATCGTGGATCAACTTGAGGCCCACAACCTCTCCTGGAAGGCGTACATGCAATCCATGCCCTCAGTAGGCTATACCGGCGGCTATTATCCCTATCGCACTGAAAACGGACAACAGGTTCCAGTCCAGCTCTACGTGCAAAAGCATAACCCGTTCATGTATTTTACCGATATTCGCAATAATGCGGCACGTATGCAGAAAATTGTCCCGTACACCCAGTTAAGTGTAGACTTGCAGTCTGGTAAGGTTCCCAATTTTGTCTGGATCAGCCCCGACACCTGCCATGATATGCACGGGATAAATCCTTCCGATGCTCAGTACCTTGGCATGGCTGGCTGCGCTTATCCAGCATCAGGCCTTGACCACAGCATCATTAACATGGGAGATACATTCGTGCAGTCGCTTGTCTCACAAATCATGGCATCGCAAGCATGGAAAGAGAACTCTGCGATTGTACTGGTGTGGGACGAGAATGATTTCAGTGGTTTTAATGGCTGCTGCCACAGTCCACGAGGTGTGGCGAGCGTTACGCTAGGCGGCGCAAATGCACCATCCCTGGTGATTACGTCGCAGCACCCACAGCACTTCTACGACAGCTCTACGCCTTACAACCACTACTCGCTGCTCGCAACCATTGAGCAACTGTGGGGATTGGGTTGCCTGAGAAACACCTGCGGCTTCAATCAGAACGAACTGATGACCAGATTCTTTAGCTCCACCCACTAAAGCTAAACATCCCCACCATCATTTCACCGAAAAACAGGGTACCCGCGAGGGAGGCAGGGCGTGGCTTCAGTGAGATGTATTGCCCCTCGCGGATACCCTGCTGTGACTTGCGATATAACTTGTTTTCCTCTCTTGCTCATAATGTGTCCTTTCTTTCGTTAGTCCGTTTCGCATTGACAAGTAGAACTTATGTCCGGTATACTATATGCATGTTAATACAAACCCTTCCTGACACCATGACAAAGCTCATACAAATGAGCGATGCAGCAGCGTTTGAGCCTGTTGGCGACCAGCCACAACAGGAACGTCGTCGCGTCCCTTTCCAGTCGCACAGCAGGGCTTGTGAATGATTGCCGAGAGGGCCTGTGAATCATTATGCGCTCTAGTGCTGACAAGTACCCTGCTTTGGGCATATAGTAGAACGCCGATCAAGAAGTGCGAGAGAAGGATTGGTAGATCAAGCAGAGTATGATGCTCACAAGAAACAAGGAACCTCGGCCAGATGTTTGGGTGCGCAATCAGTCATTGCCAGGTGCTCACTTCTTTGAAGAGTGCAGAGGCAAGCAGAGCACTGCGCGTGGCGATCTCTTTGGGAGTGTAGGGTCTTCCCTGCTCAAGCCACCAGGTGATGGCTTCCACAAACATCGTAGACACGATGTCTGGCACAAACTCATCTGAGAAGGTGTGGACAACGCTCGCGTCCGGTCCGTGTGGGAGGTGTCCACGCTCTTTGACCAGGCCAGCTAGAGATGCACGCATCTTCCTTACAAACCAGGGGCTGCCCTTTCTGCCAAGCAGTGCTCGATAGAGCCGTTCGTAGTGCGCGATATGCTCGAAGAACGTCACCCAGATCTCTGGAGGATGTTCTCGCCCCAGATCTCCGACCGCGCCCAGCAAGGTGCTCATGGCTTCCTCAAAGATCTGCTCCACCAGGTCGTATTTATCCTGATAATGGCGATAGAACGCGGCCCGGCTCACCATCGCACGTGAGGTCAATTCGCCGATGGTGAGCGCCTCGAAACCCTGCTCCTCGATCAACTCAATTAACGCCTCCCGCAGCAGTTTCTGCGTACGTCTCACGCGTAGATTGCTCGCCGATTGAGTCATTTTGCGCTCCTTGTCTCATCTGAGACACATGTTCCTGATTGAGCCTTGTTTCTCTGCACTCGCCCAACTATACTGAGAAAGAGACGACAAAGGTCCATTTGAAACAGTATGTCTCAAGCTGGTCTGTCTGTCAACAGACACTTTTATCAAAAGAGAAGTTTTCTCTCAAAGGAGCAAGATCTATGCATTCGTTTTCACATCATCGCCACCGTTCTGCGGGCGAGGCATCGGACAAAGAGACAAAAGGACTGATTGGGAGCGGGGGCTGGCGCTACGATCAGCACGAATGGCTCACCGACATCTTCGTGTTTCGGGGCAAGGTGCGGGAGCTGAGGCAAAAAACCGCCAACCTGGCCTGCATTCAACCCGGAGAAACAGTGCTGGATGTGGGCTGTGGCACGGGAACGTTGGCGATGGAAGTGGCACGCCGCGTGGGCCGTGCAGGCCACGTCACAGGCATTGACCCGGGGACACAGCAAATCGCCCGTGCCCGCTCGAAAGCTGCTCGGCGCAATTTGCCCATCGAGTTCCAGATCGGGGCGATCGAGCAGCTCCCCTTCCCCGATCAGACGTTCGATGTGGTGCTCTCTACCCTGATGATGCATCATTTGCCTGCTCCCCTCAAGCGTCAGGGACTCGCGGAAATCGCCCGTGTGCTCAAGCCAGGGGGGCGTCTGATCATTGCCGATTTCACGCACAAGCAGGAACGCCAGGGCCGGGCTGCACGATTTCATGCCGGGGGGAGCCGCATGCACGATCTGGCAGCCATAGTCTCGGACGCCAGTTTCGAGCGGGTGGAAACGGAGGAGATGCGGCCCGCACGCTTCTCTGCTTTCCCAGGAGCAGGTTTTGTCCATGCTTACAAAAGCTAAGCTGGACGCGAGTCCGAAGAGATTTCGAACTGCCTTGACGTTTCCTCGTTTCTCTGCTACTATGTGAGCATATATTCACATAGTAAAGGAGAAGATGGGATGGCGAAGCAAGAGACGCTTCAGGCTATCGATGCGGAGGCGGTGGAGGCAGCGCGTGCCGAGGCCCTTTCCGAAGCACGCCTCCAAATGATTGTTGAGACTTTTCAGGCACTCGCAGATCCAACACGAGTTCGCATCCTCTATGCCCTGACCATGCGTCCCATGTGTGTCCGCGATCTCGCTCTTCTCGTAGGCGTGTCTGCATCGGGAGTGTCGCATCAGCTTCGCTTTTTACGGGATCGCCGCCTGGTCAAGCCACGACGCGAAGGGAACATTATCTATTACACCGTTGACGATCACCATGTAGCGGCCCTCTTCAAAGAGGCGGATTACCATGTCGACCATGTTCGGCAAGGACTTCTCGACCATCCCTATCCGTGAGTTTCGCGGCCGCCGCCGCTTTCGCGCTTTGCTGGCAAGGTAGCACAGTTCTTTTTTGAGTAACTATATGACTAGTTGAACACCTGTGCATAATAGGAGGCCCTATGGCTTCGTCATCGATTCCTGTCATCGCCAACTCGGTCCGTCTCATCAGGTTGCGGGGCCGCAAGAAGTAGCAAAGAGAGGAGAAATCAGTGCATGTGATTGAGGCACCAGGGGCTGTGTCAATGATGGCTATTGCTGCCCATCCCGATGATATCGAGAGCTGGTGCGCGGGAACACTGGCACAGGCCATCGATCAGGGAGCCACGGTTCGCCTGCTCCTTGTGACATCAGGAGAGCATGGGTCTTCTGATCCACGGAGGCATGCGCACGAGGTTGCGGCTCAGCGAGAGGATGAGGCACGAAAGGCGGCAGAGATCCTTGGTATTGCAGAGATAGTGTTTTTGCGCTACCCGGATGGGGATGTGGAGGATACCCATGCGTTACGCGCTGACTTAGTGGAGTGGATTCGGAGCTTTCAGCCGTCCATCGTGTTCACCCACGATCCAGAACACCCCTATCCCGCCTACCTCGGTCATCGGGATCATCGTATCGTCGGGCGTGCGGCCCTTGATGCCGTCTATCCGTTGGCTCGTGATCATCTGGCATTTGCGGAACAGGTGCAAACCGGATTGAGACCACACAAGGTCAGCGAAGTGTGGCTCTTTGCCAGTCGCATCGCTGATACCTACGTGGACATTACTGCTGGTTTCGAGAGGAAACTGGCTGCACGACTCGCTCACGCCAGTCAAACAACCGATCCTCTGGCCCTGGCAGCAGGCTGGCGAGCGCGTTCGGCAGCTATTGGGAGCTGCGCTGATCTCGCACTCGCCGAAGCATTTACGCGGCTTCACCTCGACTGAGTGAGACGGATGAAGAAACAGGAAAGCATGTCTCCTACAGCGATTTCACCTCGTTCTCAGGACGATCATCCATCCCAGTTCTGGCTGTATGGAATGCTCATCGCACTTTTCGTTTCCAATACGGGAACCTCCCTACAACTTGCCACGCAAGCTTGGTTCGTGTGGGAGGTGTCCCATCGCCCCGCTACTGTGGGGGTGCTTGGATTAGTTCAGGCAACTCCTCTGCTCGGTGTTCCCTTGCTCGGTGGAGTGCTTGCGGATCGTTTTCCCCGGCAACGGCTTCTGCTCATGACACAAGGGACCTTAGCACTCATTGCAGCCTTGATGGGGAGCCTTGCCCTGGCGGGTCGCCTTTCCCTTCCACTCACGCTCGTCCTCTCAGGGGTCCTGGCATCTGTGAGTGCCCTCGACAACCCGATCCGTCAAGTGTACGTACCCGGCGTAGTGGAAACGACACAGCGGGGACGAATGGTGGGGCTGAACGCGCTGACCTACAACGCCGGGGCCATTGTGGGTCCAGCAACTGCTGGCATCTTGATTCCACTCGTTGGAGTGAGTTGGTGCTTTCTGCTCAATGGCCTCTCCTACCTCGTGGTCATCGCCTGGCTCCTTGCAGGGCCAGCAGCACCTCCTCGGCCTGCCCATGCGAGTAATGAGCAGACGCTCAAGGTGAGCAGGTACATCTGGAACACCGCATCAGTACGTATCATGCTGGTGCTTGTAGCTGTGGTCAGCCTACTGGGACGCTCCTACCCCACCGTGTTACCTATTGTGGTGAGCAGAACATGGGGGAGTGGAGCACAGACCTATGGAATGCTGGCCGCCCTTCCTGGCCTTGGCGCAGCCCTGGCTGCTATCTTCGTGGCCTGGCTACTTGGACACCGAAAGCGAATGGTCCCTGTCTGGCTTGGAGGAGTCCTGCTTGGCGGCGCAGTGACCGGTGTTGGGATGACAGGGAATCTCATGCTGGCGGGACTTGCCCTGCTGGCAACAGGAGGGTTCGCAACGGGAACCATGACCCTGCTGAATGCGAGTATACAGGAGACGACCCCCAATGAGGTTCGTGGTCGCGTGATGAGCCTCTACACCTGGCTTGCCGCGGGCATGCCCGCACTCGGTGGATGGCTCCTGGGAACCATGATGGGCATCTGGACTGCACAGGGAACCCTCGTAACAGGGGGTGTCACGCTCATTGTGGTAACGCTCATCATGGGCTGGGGAACCAGGAGAGACGTGCGGAGTGCAAACAGGGAGATGACGCCATGAGGCTATCTCCGTTTTTTTCCGCAAGAGGAACATTAACGTGGTATGATGGCCGCCAACAATGAAGACGCATGCGTTGCCAGCAACACCCATTCCTGCGGGAATACACCGCTGATGAGTGTCCCGATTCCTAGCACGATGAGCACAAAGCGGAGAGTGGTCAGTTCGCGTTTCAAGGATGCGCCAGGAGAAGGCTGGAAATACATGGGTGCTAATACACGCACATAGTAGTAGAGCGAAACAGCGATATTCACCAGCATAATAATGGCGAGCCATGTCCAGCCAGCAGCGATCGCCGCTCCAAAGAGCATGGTTTTACCGACGAAGCCACCGAAAGGGGGAAAACCTGCCAGGGAGGGCAGGCAGATAGCCAGCACTGCTGCCGTCACAGGCAGACGCCGCCCCAGACCCGCTACCTGGTCGATGTCATCGGAGGAGAGTTGGCGTTCCAGTGCATCAACGGCTAAGAACGCACCCAGGTTCATAAACAGGTAGACGGCGAACTGGTCTACCGCGTAGGTATCCAGAAAGATGGGCTGCGTGGCAAAAAAGAGCATACGCACACTCTCGATAGCAACGGCAACAAGCCCGGCCAGCGCGATCCAGGTCGCGCTATATTTGCGGTTTTTCGGCAAAAATGGCCCTAACGGGAGCAGGATCAAGACCAGCCCCGCCAGTGTCAGTTCGGGTACGATGGCCCACAGTTCCATACCCATGTCGCCTTGCATACCGCCCATAGGCTCACCGTCCTTTCAGCAATATGCCCAGCATATTACTGTGTAGGGCTGCACTGATACTTTGCACTAAGAGACCGGGGAAGATGCCCAGGAGTAGAATGAGCGCAACCAACGGCAGCAGCGTCGCCAGTTCCCGCTTTGATAATTGTGGCAGCTTCATCCATTCCGGCTGGGCCTTGCCCAAGAGGATGCGTTGGAGTGTCCAGAGAAACATCGCTGTTGTGATCAGAATACCCAGCAACATGCCGATAGCGGCCCAACGATACGTACCAAGTGTACCAAGCACAATCTGCACCTCAGCAGCAAAATCGGCCAGCGCAGGCAGACCGAGCGAGGCAAACATGGCAAAGACCAGGATGGAGCCGTAGAGCGGTAAGGCGGCCCAGATACCCGACATACGACGTATCTCGCGTGTTCCTGTCCGGTCAGCCAACATACCCACGAGAAAGAAGAGTGCGCCCGTAATCAGGCCGTGCGCTATGAGCTGGTAGGTTGCGCCACTGGCGGCAGCCGCCCGGTCGGCAGGATTGGCATAAGCAGCAGCAGCAACGGCGATGCCCAGCAGCACATAGCCCATATGATTGACGCTGCTATAGGCAATCATGCGCTTGAAGTCGGTCTGTGCCATGGCTACGGCGGCACCATAAATGGCGGAGACGACCGCCAGAGCAGCAATCGGCACCGCCCACGCGCTGAACGCGTCAGGAACGGTGGGCAGAGCAAGTCGCAACAGACCATAGCCACCAAGTTTCAACAGTAGGCCGGCCAGCACGACGCTGCCCTCCGTCGGTGCGCTCGTGTGAGCATCGGGAAGCCAGGAATGCAAAGGGATCACTGGCAGTTTGATCCCAAAGCCGATGAGGAATCCCAGCAATACCAGAAAAGCCCCCGTACTTGTCCCTGCAAACGGATGGGCTGCGATAATCGTTGGTAAATCAAACGTATGTGGATTCGTGCCCAGATAGAGCGCGAGAATGGAGAGCAGCACCGCCAGGCTCCCAACACGGGTATAGAGGAAGTATTTCAACGCCGACTCAACACGTTGCTCGTGACCCCATAGCCCGATGATAAAGTACATCGGAACTAGGGCGACCTCAAAGAAAAAGTAGAAGAGCAACAAATCCATCGTGCTAAAGAAACCGAGCAAACCTGCTTCCATCACGAGGTACAGCGCAAAGTATTCTCGCGCGTCTCTCTCTTGTTTCCAGGCATAGAGCAAGGCCAGGAAAGTCAGGAGAGTGGTGAGCAAGATGAGTGGTAGCGATAACCCATCAATGCCAAGATGATAGCTGGCACCCAGGGTGGGTATCCAATCAATATGCTCCTCAAATTGGAGTGTACCGCTGTTCCAGTGAAAGAGTGTGGCAAGAACGATACTCACGATCAGCACCGCCGCACTGCTACTAACTGCTATCCAACGCCACAAGGTGGTATTCGGAATGAGATACAGTGCCAGAACGCCCACGAGAGGCAGAAATATGATGATTGAAAGCATGACACATCACCTCTTAACGCACGAAGGTAGCTACGACTGCTACTGCTATCACACCCAGACCCCAGAGAAAAACCATCAGCAGGTAATTCTCAATACGACCGGTCTGGAACGTCCTCACACGTTGTCCCAGCACAAGAATACCTTGTCCTACCTCTTGTACGGTCGTATCAATGCGGCGCACATCGAAACGCCCGCTCGCCCGTACAAGTGCACGGGTCGCGTTTGTCACAAGTCCCGCGAAGCTATCGAAGACGGCATGCTCAAAGATGGCTACCCTCTTTACCATCCAGACGCCGCCTCGTGCCAACAGGAAGCTATCGAAGACGACGCGATCAAAGGTCGCGATCTGCTGTACCATCCAGATACCACCTCGTGCAAGCAGAATATAGAGCGGCTTGAGACCAAATTCGCTCATGAACAGGGGCATGGCAGGTGTGAATACGGGCCATTCCACCTGTGCAGGCCATCTATGGCGTGCCACGAAGCCTATGATGACGCCGAGAACGGCAATGGCAAGCGTTATCATCGTGGCGGTTGGGACATCGGGTGCGGCGACGCCAAGTAACCGAGTAAGTGGTTGTCCAAGCAGTGAGGCATTGGCGAGTAAGCCTATGGGTATCACTATCGCCATCATGAGCAAGGGAATCAATAATCCCCTTTTCGCCTCGTGTGCGTGTTCGGCAGGTTCCGATGACACGCCGAGGAAGGCCACGCCAAAGAGACGCGCACTATACAACGCAGTGAGGAAACTTGCTAGCAGCGTCACAACAAAGAGCAACGTATTGCTTTGTGCTGCCGCCGCCAAAACGGGGTCTTTGGGCGGCAGTGCCAGCGTGATAGGCAAACCTGCCAGGGCAGCCGCACTGATGCCAAAGGCGATAGCCGTCAATGGCATACGCCTCACCAGACCCCCCATGCGCTCAAAGGCCGTGCCTTCGACCGCGTGATCGATGGCTCCCGCACCCAGGAAGAGTGTGGCCTTGTAGAGTGCCTGAGAAAACAGCAGGAGGACACCAGCAAGCAGGCTGCCACTGCCGAGACCAACAAACATCAAGCCGATCTGGCTCATCGTCGAGTAGGCCAGGGTGCGCTTGATATCCGTCTCCACCAGTGCTGCTGCGCCACCTAGCAGTGCGGTAATCACGCCTATCCAGGCGACAACCTGCAATGCAGGGCCAGCCACCTGAAAGAGTGGATAGAGGCACGCCACCAGAAACACACCTGCCGCAACCATGGTGGCCGAATGCAAAAGAGCCGAGACTGGTGTAGGGCCAAGCATGGCATCGGGCAACCATCCTTGAAAGGGAAATTGGGCGGATTTGCCAGCCGCCCCGGCGAAGAGCAAGAGGGCGATTGCCAGCAACAGACCAGGAGCTATCTGCCCCCGTGTCGCAACCGTGAGAACAATGCTAAGTTGCCCACTTCCAACACTACCAATAAGCAGAAGCACACCGGCCAGCAAACACAGGTCGGCCAGGCGCGTGGTAAAGAAGGCTTTTGAAGCGGCTGCGGGTGCGCCTGTGCGCTCGAACCAGAAACCGATGAGCAAATAGGAGCAAAGACCGACCAGTTCCCAGGCGATAAAGAGCGTGATGAGGTCAGCTGCTAGCACCAGCGTCAACATCGAGGCGGTAAACAGGCTGAACTCGGCAAAAAAGCGACCGCGCCGCGCATCCTCTGCCATATAGGAAGCGGCGTAGAGAAACACGATCAGCCCAACGCTGGAGACCATCGTTGCCATTAGCGCACTGAGCGGGTCGAGCCAGAGCGCGAGCGGAAGGTGTCTCCCACCAATAGAGAGCCAGGGCAAAGAAACGAGCGCGTATTTGCCTTGCATGACAGCTACGAGACCGGCGATTGAGACGACAGTCGCTCCAGCCATCGCGGCAACCGCCAGTCCTGACGCCAGTCTTCCATAGCGCGAGAGGCCAATAGCCAGTAGCGCAAAGACGGCCAGTGGTAAAAGAGGAGCCAGCCAGAAGAAAGATGTCCCGCTCACTGCTTCAAATCATTTACGCTGTCTACGTTGGCGTTGCCGCGCTGGCGAAACACGAGCAATACTAAACCCAGCCCAGCCGCCATCTCGACCGCCGCGATAGTGAAGATGATAATCACAAAGACCTGCGCATCGTAGTTGCTCGGCTTCACAAAACGCCAGAAGGCAATTAGCGTGAGAATACAGGCATTCAGCATAATCTCAATGCTCATCAGTACCATCATGGCATTGCGCTGTGACAGCACGCCGGCGACGCCAATGCCAAAAAGCAATGCGCCCACAATCAGAAAAGGTACCAGACCCGGCCCACTCATGAGTGACCCCCTTGTTGGTGTTGACTTTGTTTGTGCGACGGAACCTTTTCCTCAATTGGTAACAGTTGCATTCCACACTTGGGACAGCTTCCCGGTTGTGTTTGATGTATTTCAGGATGCATAGGACAGGTGTATATCTCCGGCTCGACTCCAGTTTTGTCGGAGGTACTTGCCTCAACGGTTTCCTGGGCGGCTTGCTGTTCTCCCCTTTGCGGCGTATCGCCGCGTTCGCGTTTCGCGAAAAGAACCGCACCCGCGATACCCGCCAGAATGAGGAAGGCCGCGCCCTCGAAACCAATCATGTAACGGGAGAGCAATAATTCGCCGACGGCAGTTGTCGCATCCTGCGTTGGGCCTCCTTGGGCAAGAGGCCACGGCGTTTGCACAAGCAATACAATCAACAGCAGAGCCGAGGCGATACCCAGCGCAATAGCCCACGGCAGTTGTGCGGTAGACATCGCCATATCCACCATCATCTGATAGTTTTGGCGAGGAGTCATCGTCATATCTGACATGTTCATATCGTGGTCGGCCATGTCCATTTCACCATCTGACATGCTCATATCGTTGGCCGATACTGTTTTTTCCTTTGCGGGTTCATCCTCCGGGGGCTTTCCTCGCGGCATATGCATCGAAAAGGCACCAGGGCCGGGCATATGCATGTCACGCTTCATGCCCCACATCATTTCACCGCCGGGGTCCATCATCATCATGACCATAAAGAGCACCATGACCAGCATACCGCCTACATTCATCATAATCTGAATGGCGGCCATCAGGTCGGCGTCCAACAAAATGAAGAGACCGGCCAGGGCCACAAAACTTGCCATCAAGGCTAAGCCGGCACGATACATGCTCATCGTGAGGATCATCCCAGCCGCCGTGCCGACGGTAACGGCGGCGAGTGCGATAAAAATGACCCATTCTATGATGCCGTTCATCAGCTCCCTCCCGGTATAATGAGTGTCAGAATACCAACCAAGGTGATATTCAGCAGAGAAGCGGGCAGTAAAATTTTCCAGCACAGTGTCAGCATCTGGTCATGCCGTAATTTTGGCAGAAACCTTCCTATCCACAATACGATGGCTGCGAGTGTAAATGTTTTGAGGATAAGCCAGAGCGTTGGAGGCAGGAGCGGCCCTTGCCAACCACCGAAGAAGAGTAACACGCCCATGCCCATTAAGAGCAGAAACATGGCATTGAGCGCGAATTTGAAGAGCAATAAGCGCGGGCCAGTATATTCGGCAAACACGCCGCCCTCTAGCTCGCTGCCGCCCAATGCACTATCGAAAGGATGGCGAAACGTGATGAACAGGGCTGAGAGCAGGTAAATAGCCAGCCCCAATGGTTGCCAGACGACGTACCACAGGCCCGCTTGCGACTGCACAATCTGCTGCGTCGCCAATGATTGCGCCGCCATAACCGGCCCAATCGCGGCGAAACCAATAGGGACTTCGTAACTAATCAGGCTGGCCGCTGCCCGAAAGGTGCTAAACACTCCTTCTTTGGAGTTCTGGCTCCAACCAGCGTTCATCAGCGCAACCACAAAAGGGCTGAGCAGCACCAGAAAATAGAACAGACCGATGGAGGGATTGAACCCAATCAGGTTCGGGCCAAGCGGCATCACCAGAGCGATTAAGGCGATAACGGCCAGGGCGATAAATGGTGCGGAACGAAAAAGAAAATAATCCGCCTTGCGCGGTACGAGATTTTCTTGCCGGAGCAGCAGTAGAGTGGAAGCAATGGGCAATAGAAATGCAGTTCCAACACGGCGCGGACCAAGGAGCACCAGGTGTTGGATGACAGCAATGCAATACGCACCAATGCACACAGCAAGCAGCACAAGCAATACAGTAATCACGCTATTCATGCATCCGCCTCCGCCATAGCCAGATTCAGGCTGGCAAGGATGATCTCTGCATCGGCCAGCTTTTGGCCAGTCAGGAGCTGAGGCAACAACGGGAGTAACGCTGCCGAAGGACATTGCCATGCCACATGCACGGGCTTTTCGCTCCCATCGCTGCTCAGGTGCAGACCAAGTAGTCCTCGTGACCCCTCGACCGTCACCTGAGCTTCTCCCATGGGAGACCGCCAATGTTCAGCATGGGCGGGTGGCAATACCCTCTTTGACAACATGGTCACGGCATTGCGCATGTCTGTGACGGCACGCTGTAAACGGTTGATGAGCCGATCTTGTACGTCATCCTTGCCCAGTACGTCACGCTCCTCGTATGTTCCTGAAGACAGTCTACCGATACCACGAGTACGCAACATGAGCCAACGATTACGTGCTACAGAGGTGGTGAACGTTTCAAGCGCATCCGCCAGTTGTTGCAGTCGCGCCATTGCTGTCTCATTCTGCCCAACCTTGCCTTGCCATTGAGGGAGGATCCATGTCGCTGGGGGCTGTTGCCAGAGGTGCGCCATACAAGCTTCAAACGAAGATGCCAGTTGATAGGCGCGGTCGCTGAGTTGGACGACCGCCAGCAATCGCATAAAACCCACCAGCCACCAGAGACGATTACGCGTTCGCTCCAATGCCAGAGCCGCCTCGCGCAATGCAACCATAAGGGGAGATGGTTGCCATCCTTGCAGCTGTTCAATCGCTTGCACATACGCCAGTTGGCAGGCAAGAGGGGCGAGTGGATCAAGGGTACGGGCGAGTGGAAGGGCTTGTTGCCACTCTACCTGGAGCATAGCCTGGGCAATACCGCGCTGCGCGTAACCGGACTCCACCTGCACCGCAAGCACCTGTTCACCATCACAGATAAGAAAGACGCGCAATGGCCCGGCAGTGAAAGGTTGCACTGGCCCCAGGCTCAGCACCACTAACTCGGTTGCCAGTTCTTGCTCTTGCCTGGATGGCAGTTGAATCGTCTCCGCCTCCGGTACAGACGTATCGTTGACGGCAAGTTCCGCCCAGGGAGTAGCATCTGTGAGCGCGTGCAGCACGTCTTCGGGGGAAGCTGGTGTAATCGTGCGCACACCTTGAAAGAGGGTTTCAACGTTGGCACTATCCGTCATTGCGGGACCGGCACGCTCACCTGACGGTTCAGCAAGCAGGAGAACGTGCGCGGGATGAGGCAATGCTTCAGCAATTTCGACGATGGCCGGCACCAGTTTCTGCGTGACAGGGGCAACGATGATCAGAAGATCGGCATGACGGGGCGAAGCCACAGCCTGGAGGTATGGACTGCACCCACCCAGGGCAGCTAAAAGATGCGCCCCATAACCGCCATCTATGGCAAAGTAGCGGCGCAATGTCTGTCCACGTCGAGAAAATATCTGAGAGCGGGTCGCTCGTGCTTCTGTTGTTATGTTAGCGTTCCCAATCAAAGGCCCCCTCTTTCCAGGCAAAGAAGATGGCAGAGGTTAAAATAGCCACAAAGACAAACATATCGAAGAAGGCCACCAGTCCCACCCGTTTGAAGACGACGGCCCAGGGAAACATAAAGACCATCTCCATGTCAAAGGCAACGAAGAGTAGGGCCACGACCGCATAGCGCAGGCGAAATTGTACCCATGTCTTGTGACCTGTGCGCCCACCATGTTCAGGGGGAGGATTCTGGTCGCTGGCTCGTCGGGCAGGACCCAATACGCGCCCTAGCACCAGTGCGAGAAAGCCAAGCAAGAGGGCGACCACGAGCATGACACCGGCAATACTATAGGTCGCGGTGATACTGGTATCCATTGAATGCTCCTTCTGGCACGTAAAGCCATCACTATCCGACAAGAATCCTCAAAAGGTACGACATACAGCGTCACTACTTGACTACGGTGTACCCCGTATCATCGAGCACTTCTTCGATCTTCGTCAATGTCACTTTCTGCGGATCGTAGTCGATGTGGATGGCCTTCGTCGGGATATCGACTTTGACCTGACTCACACCCTCCATTTTCCCAACCGCTCCTTCTATCGCGTGCTGGCAATGCTCGCAAGAAATGTCGGGGGCCACAAGCGTCGTAGATTCCATGATGCATATTCTCCTTTGATTCACATGAATCGTCTTGAAAGTAAACTGTATAATTCATCCCTTCAACGCTGCTTTCGCAGTGAGCTACCCTCCGAAAGGATGAGCGCTTCTATTGAACTCCATGGTTCCAGAATATTGTCGTTGCCGACAACGCCCTGGAACCATGGAAGGGGGAGCTTCTACCGATTTCCAGCAATCGTGTAGAGTTGGACCAATTCCTGAATGACTTCCTCTTCACGATTTCCTTTAATCCCTTCTGGAACGCACGTATGTAAGTGACCTTCCAGGATAAGTGCTTCCAGTTTCTCAATGGCCTTTCGTACTGCGTAGGTTTGACGTAAGATGTCAACACAGTACTTATCCTCCTCCACCATCTTGCGTATACCGGCCACATGCCCTTCGATGTATGAGAGCCGTTTTAGCACATCCGGCTTGCGTTCTTCTTGCATCTCACCTCTTCCTTTCACTCTTTCATTTCATATAACGTTCCATTTATCGCCCAAACCGTCGTAGCCGCAGCGAATTGCTGACCACCGTCACGGACGAGAGTGCCATGGCAGCCGCCGCGAAGATCGGCGCATTCTCCCGCAGGAGCGGGATGAGCGGCGAAAGGATCGCGGTCGGCACCAGAATGACGTTGTAGGCAAAGGCCCAGAAGAGGTTCTGCTCGATGGTGCGCAGCGTTGCTCGTGACAGGGCCAACGCGGTCGCCACGCTCTTGAGATTGCCTTTGACCAGTGTGATATCCGACGCCTCCATCGCGATATCTGTTCCCGTACCCATAGCGATACCAGCATCGGCCTGTACCAATGCAGGAGCATCGTTGATGCCATCACCGGCAAAGGCCACAACCAGTCCTTGCTCTTGCAGGCGTTTGACTTGATTGGCTTTGTCTTCCGGTAAGACCTCCGCCAGCACGTTCTCGGCCGCAATCCCTACCTGTGCTGCGATGGCCTGCGCAGCCCGCCGGTTATCCCCGGTAATCATCCAGACCGCCAGTCCCTGAGCTTGAAGCTGCTTGACGGCCTCTTTCGAGCCAACTTTGACGGTATCGGCTACCGCCACCAATCCCGCCACTTCGCCATCGATGGCGACGAGCATGGTGGTCTTGCCTCTCTGTTCTAGATCTGCCAGTTGTTGCTCTACCATATCATACGCGAGAGCACGCTCGCTCAGCAAACGACGAGTGCCGACAAGCACTGCATGCCCCTCGATGGTCGCTTCCAGGCCACGCCCGGTAATGGATGTAAAGCGTTCGGGGGATGCGCCGAGCACCAGTCCTCGCGCTTTGGCCCCTTCGACGATGGCTGAGGCCAGAGGATGCTCGGAACCTTGTTCCGCCTCAGCAACCAGGCGCAACATCTCGTCGGCTTGCCTCTCGCCAACAGCGATCACATCGGTCAATTCAGGCTTGCCTTTGGTGATCGTACCGGTTTTGTCGAGCAGGACAGCCCGCACCGCGTGGATGCGTTCCAGGCTCTCCCCACCTTTGATCAGGATGCCCTGTTCGGCACCTTTACCGGTGCCGACCATGATGGCAGTCGGCGTGGCTAATCCTAAAGCACATGGGCAGGCAACTACCAGCACAGCCACCGCCGCCACGATGGCGATGATCCAGGGATTGCCGGAAGCGGCTGCACCACTAACATTGCCAACAATGGCCCAGCCGATAAACGTGAGGGCCGCGATGACCAGCACGACCGGAACAAAAATGCCCGAAATGGTATCGGCCAGACGCTGAATCGGGGCTTTCGAACCTTGCGCCTGCTCAACCATGCGAATGATATTGGCAAGGACGGTATCGGCACCAACTTTGGTGGCACGCATGCGCAAAAGTCCACGCTGGTTGATGGTCGCGCCGATGAGCGAGTCGCCATCCGCTTTTTCAACGGGTATGCTCTCACCCGTAATCATGGACTCATCGACAGATGAGAGACCTTTCAGCACGCTTCCATCGACAGGAATCTTCTCGCCAGGGCGCACAACCAGTTCGTCCCCTACACGCACCTGCTCTATGGGAAGTTCCACTTCTTGCCCGGCGCGTATGACATGAGCGGTACGCGCTTGCAAGCCAATGAGTTTCTTGATGGCCTCATTGGTCTGCCCTTTGGCACGAGCCTCGAGGTACTTGCCCAGGAAGATCAGCGTCACAATCAGGGCGGTGGTGTCAAAGAACGTGACCCCACCAATCACCTTCGGAAAGAATGTCGCGACCACGCTCATGATGTAGGCGGCAGTTGAGCCAAGTGAAATCAGCGTATCCATATTGGCACTACCGTGGCGCAAGGTCTTGATGGCTCCCCGGTGGAACTCCCAGCCAACAACCGCCCAGACCGGAGTGGTAAGCACCAGCAGGAGATAGTTCTCTCCAGGAAACAGATTCATGAAAAACATGCTGAGGATGACCACAGGCAATGTGAGCACGATGCCCAGGATCAGCAGGTTGCGCTTGCGCACGATCTCCGCTCGTTTCCGCTTGCTCTGTTCGTCCTCCTGAAAAAGATCGCCCGCAGGAGCACTAAGTGGGTCAGAGCCAGTCGTCGCGGTACCGCTCGGCGTCGCTTCCAACGCGGACGGCATTTGTGGTATAGCCTTGTAGCCGACAGCATCTACTTTCTGCACCATCTGTTCAACGTTCGTCTGAGCCGGGTCATACGTGACGTTCGCTCGTTCGGTGGCCAGGTTCACGCTGGCCTCTTTCACGCCAGGAACCTTCTTGAGACCCTTCTCGATACGCATGGCACACGAGGCGCAAGTCATCCCCTCAAGAGCCAGCGTAGCCTGATCCTCTCCCTGAGAACCCGATTGGAACCGGTTTCTCTCTTCCGTTTCTTCAATTGTAGGCTTACTATCTAAAGCCATAATGATCACCTTTATCTTCACTTGTTAGCATACCCATACCCCCCTGATAGGGGTATAGATAGTATACCGTGCATTCAGGCTATATGTCAAGGGGTGTATGGAGCTGGGTCTCCATCCTTCCGGGGAAAACTCATCTGAAATTCATGCGCCATTGCTCAACAAAATCCGCAGGCGAAGATGGCGGCGATTGCGGTAGCCGTTGCCTTGACATCCCACCTTCGTCAACTCAATATCCGCGCTCCCGAACAAGCGGCCCCTTATATCCTATTGGATGGACATAGACCAACTATGCAGATGAACTTGTTTTAGCATTAAGATTCTACTATTTACTCCTCCTGATCAGTTCCCCAGAACACCATTCGCTCGTCATCACTTAGCTCAAGATACCGCCGTATAACAGGGATAAAGTGCTGTAACGAACTGAGTTCTGATCGTGCAAACGCAAAATCATGCTTACTCTTTGACTGTGCAAATATTTTACCTTTCAAAAAGTCTCGTCGTTCTTCGAGTCGGCGTAAGCGTTCTTCTTCATGCTTTGACACGTCTTCCCTCCTGGCGTTCTTGTGAAAACTCATGTTGAAAAAATAACGGCTGTCGTTCGTACTACATTCGACATGGACTGTCCTGTTTCCTCTGCGTAGTCTTTGATTTTCTTGTGGGTTTGTTGGTCGAACCACGTTGAATAATGTATCTGGTATAACAAATATAGTGTGACACAAGATACATTGTTCATCAAGTGATAATAAGTACAGGTCTTCAACTGTCCTATTGTCTGATGCGAGCCTCATGCTCACTATGGTAAAGTGCAAAAAACGCGACAGAAAAGGAGCAAACCATTGGATATTCGCGATTACTTGAAGCGCATAAACTATCACGGGTCACTTGAGCCAACGCTACAGACCTTACAAGCGTTGCACGAGACTCATCTTCTGACAGTCCCATTCGAGAACCTTTCCATCCACTACGGACAGCCAATCATCCTGCAAGAGGAAGCCCTCTTCAACAAAATTGTAGAACGACGCCATGGTGGCTTCTGCTACGAACTCAATGGGCTTTATGCCTGGTTGTTGCGCCAGCTGGGCTTCCAGGTGACATTGCTCTCCGCTGGCGTTGCCAATGCGGTTGGCAGCTTCGGCCCCGAATTCGACCATCTCACGTTATTGGTTCATCAGCTCGCCGGTGCTGACTGGTTGGCTGATGTGGGTTTCGGCGATTCGTTCCGGCAGCCGTTACGCTTTGAAGCTGATTTAGAGCACGAGGAAGCAGATGGACGAGCGTATCGCCTGCATAGGAACGATGATGAGCGTGCTGAAAAGACGATGCACGATTATTGGATGTTGCAGCAACTCAGCGATACGCAGTGGAAAGCACACTATCGTTTCACTCTACAGCCACGCGCATTGTCCGATTTTACGGAAATGTGTTCCTATCAGCAGACCTCGCCTGAGTCGCATTTTACACAACAGCGCATCTGTTCACTGGCAACGCCAACGGGACGCATTTCCCTCAGCGACCTGCGTCTCATTACAACAATCCATAGCGAGCGAACAGAGCATGTGCTCACCAGTCAAGAGGAATACTTCGCGACACTTACTGACCAATTTGGCATCGTCTTATGAGGGGCGCATCTTACCCAGCAGCCACATGGCCAGAAGCGCGATCCAGCTCCAGCCGACGATGATAGCAATGCGTTGGAGCAGGCCAGTCGGCGATCCTGGCAGGACACCATTCTCGTCGAGGGCAGACACCACCGTAGAAGCGATGAAGAAGACCGCCACCATGGTACCTGTAATATTGGAGTAGAGTGTCCAGCCCTTCCAATTGGGATCACCCGCGAAACACCGCGCCATCACAAAACTGGCAATCGCCAGCGAGCTGAAGGTGATGAGGCCAGCGACACCATGGATGGTTCCGTGGAGCGTTTGGGGGCCTCTGCTATGTGTGCCTGCTGGATAACCCAGACTTGGATCGGTCACAATGAGACCGGACACAATGAGAGCCAGGCTGAATACGCCTGGCAGTATTGGCCCCCAGACGGAACTCTGGCCCGTTCGCAGGACTTGTCGAAGCCCAATAGCGAATCCAAGTGTAAGCAGCCCACAGATAAGGAAGTTGGCGATCTGCATCCATCCCTGATCGCTCAGGCTGAGGCTGCTCACATAGTTGTGCCACGCGCTGTAGCCAGGGCGAGTAGCTCCTTCGATCAAAAAAACAATGATAAAGAGTAGCGATCCGATGGCACCTCCCGCAATCAGGAATCTGGTTGCCGGGTTCTGGCCCATCGCGTGGTTTTGCTCTGTCTGCATGGTTGAATACTCCTTGTTCGTCATCCTCTTTCGTGAACAACTGTATCTGCACCAAGCATACATGCATCACCAGCTTTTCGCCCGCATCTACAGTCCTGTTGTTGATAGGACTTGAGATGTGTTTACGTGAGTTGGCTTCCGCGCCCGAATAAAGGCACTCACAAATTTTCCATCCACAGCACCGCGTTCCTCTTCAGAAAGCGCGGCAACGGCTGCATTTGCACCACTCTCCGCGATATCATTTAATGCATAGCGGCGCGTCACCTCAACCTCGATAGCAGTGAAACCTGCTTCACTCAGCAAACTGCGATAAGTCTCCTCTTCCAAAGCACCAGCAATGCAGCCTGCCCACGCCTCAAGATCACCGCGAATGGCAGCGGGAATATGCCCTTGAAAGACAATATCCGAGACGGCAAACCTACCCCCAGGAACAAGGATACGATACGCCTCACGCAGCACTTGGCCCTTGTCAGCCGACAGATTAATCACGCAATTGGAGATAACCACATCAACGGCATTTTCTGGCAACGGAATCGCCTCTATGACCCCTTTCAAAAAGCGCACATTCTCCACTCCCGCCTCCACCCGATTGCGTTCAGCCAGCTCCAACATAGCATCGGTCATATCCAGGCCATAAGCAAATCCAGTTGGCCCAACGCGCTTTGCTGAGAGCAACACATCGATACCACCTCCGCTCCCCAGGTCAAGCACTTTCTCGCCCGCTTTGAGTTCCGCTAGTGCCGTTGGATTGCCACAGCCCAGTGAGGCAAGTGCTGCCGCCATCGGCAACTCACCAAGTTCCGCCTTACTGTACAGATCACTGGTCACGGCATCCCCACTGCTCGTACTACAACAACCACTACTACTGCTTGTCCCGCAGCCGCTAGTTGTGCCGCAGCATCCTTCGCTTGCAGCTTCATCCCCATGTAACACCTGCAATGCAGTGCGTCCATACCGCTCACGCACCTCTTCCCGCAGCTTTTCACCATCTTGAGGAACTGTACTCATTTCATCTGTCCTTTCCGCTCTTCTGTTTGGTTTTCTATCACACAGTGTACAATGTTCATGTACGCTGGTATAGACGGAGGTTTTTCCAAAAGGACGCAGGTTGCTTTTTATCTCATGGTGCTACTCTAAAAACCATACCATTTGCTACTAAGGTAAGGCCAAAAACAAGAATAAGCGAGCATTACTCGCTCATTCTTTAGACATATCTACTCGGTGCATCAACGAGAGGTTCTCTTCGTCGCCTCAAGCACTTTTCTTGGAAACAGTGCCAGGAAGATGATACGCATACACGCTACCCGTTGCAGAGTAGTAAAGTGTTCCATTCACAACGACAATCGGATCGTTACCATTTGGAGAATCACCAGAATCCTCTTCTATTCCACCTACTACTGCCCCGGTTGCCGCAGAGAGCATATAGACCGTACTACAGTAGCAATCAGGGTCCTGATCATCTGAACTTCCAGCATAGACAACACCATTCGCTACTGCTGGAGTGTTTTCAATACATGTGGTTTGATCCACGGAATTGTATTGCCAAAGTATTGCTCCTGTGGTCGCTGATAGTGCTTCCAAATTACAAGCACTTTGTAATGTTATATAGACGACTCCGTTAGCCACCGAAGGATCACTGGGAGTTGCATACGAATTTGGGTACGTATTACTCCAAAGGAGCGCACCAGTTTGTTCTTTTAAAGCAAGCAGCTTATTATCGACAGTATCGCTCAGATAGATTATCCCATTCGCAATAACAGGCGTTCCTCCTTGAGCCTGGACATGCCACGCGATTTTCCCAGTTGAGGATGTGAGCGCATAGAGGGAGCCTCCTGCACTTACATAGAGTAGACCTCCATCAATACTTGGCGTTGAGAAAATGCTCTGAAAGGTGCTCTTCCACACCAAGTGTCCTGTGACCCCATTGAGAGCATACAGAACGCCATTGGAGGCTCCAATATAGACAAGCCCATTGGCAATGAGGGGAGTATCGTTGATGGTGAATCCGGTAGCATAACTCCACACAAGCTGGCCAGTAGCAGCATTAAGTGCATAGAGCTTGCCATCGGGGGAGCCAAAGTAAACGAGCCCACTTGCGACCGCTGGTGTAGAGACAATATTGTTCCCTGTAGAATAACTCCAGAGAAGCTGTCCAGTCGTGGCATTGAATGCACAGAGCGCGTAATTAGTATTACCGTAGCAACCTATGTAGGCAAAGTTATTGGCAACAATCGCAACAGATGAATAGGTTACATTTGGATAAACCCAACTTTGTGTAAGTTGGGATACATTTGTCGTATTGAGCACATTCTCGAAGACATTATAACCAGTATGCTCTCGATTGAACCCTTGCTGCACCCAATCAGTTTGCACCAGAAATGCCGCTTGAGCAAAGAAACCACTACTGCTTCCCCTCCCCTGCACAAAATGATTGCCAGGCAGTGCTGAGCTAGGAACGGTTATTGTGGCAGAAAATGACCCCGTTTTGCTGGCTTTCACACTTTTTATCTGCGTAGAATCGAAGGTCAAGGCTACCGTCTCGCCTCCCTTAAACCCCTTTCCACTTACTCCTACTACTGACGTAGGTGGCCCATAGGTAAATGAGAGCGTGATGCTAGCCTTTGTACCAGCAGCATGCGTTGGTATGCTCACAAAACGAAACAAAGTAAAACCAACAACAAAGATGAGAAACAGAGAAAAGACTGTCATCAGTTTCAAGCGGGAAGAAAGACGCATAAAGACACTTCACTTTCAACATATTCACGAGGAAATAAAAATTCACCATCATCAATTCTAGTGGAAGTGGGAGCAGAAAAAAAGGAAAGAGGGTTATGATTTGGTTAAGAATTAGTTGTTATTTTATGTTTCACGTTATGATTTAAACTAGAGAGTGCAAACGCTGACAGAACAATCACGTAATGAAAAAGAGGAATGGAAAAGCATAATGCCCTTCCATTCCCCCTCGCGAACCTTGGCTTCCATCCCAGTCCCTTATGAAGGAAAAGGGGCCAGAGATTACCTCAGAATTTGGCGAGCAGGGATACTAACGAGCTCGTCTTGGGAGTGCCCACTCCGGTGACGGCATCCCATCCTGGCCCAGCATTGTATCCTGTAATCGTGATCGGCCCGTTTTGTCCAAAGCCAGTCACCGTATTGTTGCCGGTAGTAATGTCATGGAACCCATTGGCGTAAGAACCGCTCGCAAGAATGGCGTAGAGGATAGGGTTGAGGGAGCCCAGGCGTTTTCCAGCACGCTGGTTGGCAAGGGCGACAATAGCTGCCCACGCCGGTGAGCCAACGCTGGTTCCTCCAACCGGCACGATCAGAGTGATTCCCTGCTGACTGAAAACGACAGGGACGCCTGTCAACGGATCCGCATCGAAGGCAACATCCGGCACACCTCGGCCTGTCAGCCCAGAGATGCCACTCTGATAACTGGGAACCGCGAAGAGCGTGCTGATACCACCGCCAGTCGCACCGTTTCCAGTCGCATCTTCGTTCCAGGTAGTCTCCGCGACGTACTTACCAGTATTCACGCTTGCATCCAGACTCGTCCCGCCCACACTGGTGACTAATGGATCAGCCGCGGGGAGATCGACTCCTTTGGCGTTATTGATGAAGGGACCGCTACAGACCAATGCAGCCGCACCAGAGTCGCCAGCCGAAGCAAGCAGCGTGATATGTTTGGCTTGTGCTTCACTGTATACCAACTGTTCCTGTTGCAGGTAGGCAGACCCCGCACAGGTTTCGCCCACACCAAAGCTCTGTGTAATCACATCGCCGAGGTTATGATCAACCGCATACTTTGTCCCACTCAAGGTAATCGCCAGGAATTGTTCGGGAGAGAAGGCAAAATCTGTGTTGACCAGCACGAGATCAATCGTGGCATCGGGCGCGAGCGAATGCACTGTTTCTACATCTAAAGCCGTCTCAACATAGATCCCAGGGTTCACTGAAGGTGGCCCAAATGGTGAGAAGACATTGATCTTTGGATCTTTCAATCCATAAAGTTGATCATAGAGGTGGACATCGCTGGTGAGCGTCGTACTCGTTGCACCGTCAACGATTACCACCGTGCGACCTTTGCCTGTGATGCCAGCATTGAGAAGCGGCTGAACATTGTAGGCATTGCGAATTTGTTGTGGATTATAGCAAAGAGGAGGCGTCGTACTCGTCAGGCAGGGAGGAATGCCACCCGTTGCGCTGACTTTCTGGGCATATTTCCAGAGTGGCCGGGCCATCCAGGCACTCTGCGGGTCAAACTTTTGCGAAGCACCAGTGCTGGCGGCATAAGAAGTAGCTTGCGGAAGAAAGGCACTTCCTACAACAGTGAGCAGTACAGCGATTGCAATCAGAAAATGAATAAGCCTGGGTGAGAAACGAGGGATGTTCATAAAAAGCTTCTCCTAACGTAGTGAGATGCTCGCTTGGTTAGCGAGAAAAGTGTGTCCTGGCGACATGGACACTAGTTGATAGGATCAAGCCACGAATGGTAAAGCGGATTAAGACCGAGCAGTGAATAGCAGAGCAGGCACCACCTGACTCTACCCCCTCAAAAGGGTACTCAAAAAAGTGCAGTTTGTCAAGCTAAATAGTGGCGTTAACCAGCATCGCATCCCCCGTTTGTGCAGCAAGCGCATTTAGGCTGATAATCAACGATTTTTCCTGAACGATCAAAATCAAAATGGCAGCAGTCCAACAACATCACCTTCAGTTTTTCTCGTGCTCTCTGCACGCGCGATTTTGCGCCAGAGAAGGAAAGTCCCAGCCTTTCCGCCAGTTCTCTCTGCGTCAGCCCCTCATACTCTGTTAAGAGAAGAGCTTCTCTATACTCATCAGGGAGGCTATTCACCATAAACTTGACGCTCGGAAGTATATCTTTGACGACATCATCATCGAAGACAGGGTCTTCCGGCAGCAAAACGGCTTCTGAAAGTTCAACCGTGGCTTTATGTGCGCGATAGTAGTCAGCAATAGCATGGCGAGCGATCTGATAGAGCCAACTTTGCAATTTCTCTTCATCGCGCAAACTATCAATGCGCGTATGGATTTTGAGAAAAACATCCTGGAGGATATCTTCCGCATTATGTTCGTCTGGAATGCGCGTGCGAATAAACTGTTTGAGCCTGGGATGAAATTCTTCCCATATATGTTCCGTCGTTATAGCCATATATTACCTCTTCAGCACTTTCATTTATACCTATCTTAGCTTAGCCCAATTGTACATCAGCCAGGGTGAGCAAATATGCAGGAGTGCAGAGGGCGGCAGCCCTTTGACTGGGGTCTGGGGCTGTGCCCCAGATTCTTCCCCCCTTCTCCGCCGCCGCAGGCGGCAAAAAAGATTATTGAGTAACCCTGTCTCTAGGAAGACGGAGATTTGCCCAAAAGGACGCAATATGCTATACCTCAAGTAAGACAAGTTCGTACTTACGAAAGGCAACACCCGATGACACAACGAGTCCTTTTTCTTTGCACTCACAATTCCGCTCGTTCACAAATGGCCGAAGGTTTGTTACGCCACTTTGGCGGAGATAGATTTGCAGCGTTTAGTGCTGGCACTGAGGCGACCCATGTTCGTCCTTTAGCCATCAAGGCAATGGCTGAACTTGGCATTGACATCTCACAACAAGAGTCAAAAACGCTCAACCGCTACCTCAACGACCCATTTGACGAGGTCATAACTGTTTGTGATTCGGCGGCAGAAGCATGCCCTATCTTTCCTGGAGCCGCGCATCGTCGGCACTGGTCACTCGAAGACCCCTCACATGCCCAAGGAAGTGAAAAGGAACAATTAGCCGCCTATCGGCAAGTGCGCGATGCCCTTCAATCACACATCGAGCAAGAACTACTAAGCTAGCACAAGCCGCTCGTTCATGCGTAGGGACAGGGGGCAGGGTCGTGGTAGATGGGGGGCCTTGTGCCTGTCCTGGTGGGGGTCTCGATACTTCCCATAGGGCGAGGACAGGCACAAGGCCCCCCATCCTCATCCCCACGTCCCCCTGCTTTCACTGGGAGGTTTTTTGGGAAAAGGCATCGGCGAGGGGGAATGTCATGCTGAGCGCCGCGCAGAATCTCTCGTCGGGCCGCACGGAGATTCTTCCCCTTCGCTGTGCTCAGGGCTTCGGCTACTGCGCTCAGCATGACAGGCGAAACCAGCGCGCTTCAAAAAACCTCCCAGTGAAAGACGTCCCCCTGTCCCTACACACACCAGAACTACACCTTATCAATCCTGTTTCATTAACAGTTCAAAAGCCGCAACCGTGACGAGTCCATAGATAAGGTGTGGAATGACATCAGATGCCCAGCCCGCTGCTCCCCACGTTCGCGGATCACTGACCTTCAACGCGACAAGAGGAGTGTCACTGGCTACCATCGCAGTCAACCCAACTACGGCACTGGCAAGCGGGATGGATACATCGTCAAGTTGAGACCGTATCAGCCCATACGCTATACCCGTACCAAGCCCATTCACGTAGCCCAACAATGCCCCCAACCCACTTTCGCGATTCTGGGCCTCCTCATCTTGCGATCCCTGCCCTTTAGAGGAAAGCGCAACGCCAGCCTTATCCGCCAGAATGCCGACCATCTTGGATGGCGCACTACTCGATGGACGCGCCCGAATCGCCATATCCGCGTATGTTGCTACATTGAGAGCGACTGTGCCTACGGCTCCAGCAACAACACCAACCAGTGCCTCTCGAAACATGCTATTTCTCCCTGGATTGTATTTTCCGTACACTGTAAAACGACAGAACACTATCATCACGCGATAACACAATCTTTTGTTTCGCTCAGCAACGTAGATGATACTATCTCCATCTGACGCGGTATGATAAAATAAGCAAAAAGAAATCGCCCATAATACCACATACGCAACAACCCAATCTATTGAAAAGAGGAAACATCAGTTTGTCTGCACCGAACCCAACGATTACCCTGCTCATTTCATGTCCGGATCAGCCAGGCATTGTGGCACGGGTCTCTCAGTTTATCTTCGAGCACCATGGCAACATCTGCCAATCCGATCAGCATTCGACCGATCTCCATCACGGCACATTCTTTATGCGCATTAGTTTCGCGGAGGACAGCTTCACCCTGTCACCCTCCGAACTTACCAATGCTTTTACGCCCATTGCCACAGCCTTCGACATGAATTGGAGCGTGCATTATTCCCAGCAACGCAAACGGGCAGCCCTTTTCGTCTCAAAACTCGACCATTGTCTTAGAGACCTGCTCTGGCGCTGGAGCAACGATGAGCTGACAATGGATATCTCCTGCATTATCAGCAATCACCGCGACCTGGAACCGATTGCCCAAAGCTATGACATCCCCTTTGCATGCTTCCCTATTCACCCCGAAAGTCGCCGGAAAGACCAGGAGCGCATCCTTGAGTTTCTCATCGGCAAAGTGGATATGCTCATCCTTGCTCGCTATATGCAAATACTCGATCCGTTGCTGGTGGATGCCTACCCGCACCAGATTATCAATATTCACCACGGTTTCCTACCCGCCTTCGTCGGGGCCAATCCCTATCAACGCGCCTTTGATCGTGGCGTCAAGATTATTGGAGCCACCGCGCACTACGTCACCGCCTCCCTCGATGAAGGCCCAATCATCGCCCAGGACGTAATCCAATGTAACCACCGCGACAGCTCCGCCGACCTGATCCGCAAAGGTCGCGACGTAGAACGGCGTGTCCTGGCAGAAGCCGTCCGCCTACACATCGAAGATCGCGTCCTGGTCTCCCACAACAAAACCATTGTATTCTAAGCCAGCTCACTACCACCACGTATTTGTATCAACCTCGGCTGGATATCCTCTATCGGCAAATCAAAAAGACCCGATTGACCATCTGAGCGGAAGAGTTGCTCAAAATCTGCGGGCGAGAAGGCTTTGCGCAGACGGGCCGCGTAAGAAGTAACCAGCACCTGGAGATAGTGGTTGACATCGTAATCGCGCCGTTCGGCTATATCTGCACGACGTGATGAGGCAGATTGCGTACCCCTATCCCTTGTCGGCTTTGGAGGCATGGTGAAGATCGCATCAACAGCCAGTTCATCCTCGTTGTCGCCGCCCTCTCCGCCCTCCTCTCCCCATTCATGGGCGGCAGAAGCTTCATCCGCCTCCTCTGGCAACCAGACATATTTTTTCCCGCGCACACGATAGTAGCGCACACGTTCGCCGGGGAACCAGCGCGAACGTCCCGCCGCTAGCAAAGCCTCGTATTGCGGCTCTGGATGCGTGGCCCGTGAAGCCATGTAGGCTTCCGGAGTTTTGGAGAGACGCACCCGCGCCCCCAGGTCTGTGGCGGGTAAGACGCGATTACTCAGGGCCGTAACCGTCTCAAGATAGCAATTGTGCAAAGCAGAGATATCGTTGGTCATGGTGTAAAAGAGGGCTTGCCGCAAGAAACGCTCACCAAATGGCTCAGCCCGACTGGAACGCAGCGCAACCCCACGCACTATCAAACGCCCACTATAGGTCAACAGCGCATAGTTCTTAACTTCGTGGCTGAACATGGCGCGGTAGCGTCCCTCGTATTCTAGCCGAATACCGGCGGGTAACTCCGTGCCTATCTCGTCCACCAATGCGCGTTCCTGCTCCTCCGTCCAACCCTCTGGCGCGGCAAAATACACGCCATCGGTATCGGCCTCCACCAGGGCCATACCGCGCTGTCGTAAAGCGTCCAATACCTGCTTCAACACCTCCCGACCACGACGCGTCACCTCACCGGCGGCAAAGCTATCGGCAAACAGGGCCATTGAGCCAGCACCCATGTAGCCATAGGCCGCGTTAATCAGTATTTTCATCGCCGCCTGCGTAGCCTCGTGTGCATTCGCCTCTATAGAGCCAGGTGCTGCCGCCCTCGCCGCCGCTTTATGCGCGAGGCGCAAATCCGTCAGTTGACTGAGAATACCAAGCAACGCTCCCAACCGATCACACGCCGGGCCAATCTGATACGTGCGCATCAGCGAGGGATAGAGCGAGGCCACATCGGCCTTTACCACCTGCATGGCAATACCCTCGGCAAACAGATGCACAGCCCCGCCTTCGTGCAGTCCCATCCCACTATCCGCATTGGTGGATTGATGTGGCAGAGCAGCCCCGGCCCGCAGATACGCACGCACAAGCATCGGCTCCAGAATACCCATAGCTGGCCCTGCCGAGGCCAGCCGTTCATAGCGGCGCGGTGCCATGCCAGCCAGCGCGAAAGGTGCGCCCAACAACCTGCGCGACAATCCATCAACCTCTTCCACATCGTCCTGGGCATAGCGGCGCACCAGTTCAGGGTCCGTGCGATAGGTCTCAAAGATGGTGGAACCTTCCAGGTAGACGCGATCAGGCGCGGCCATGCCAAAGTAACGCGCCACCTCCTTGAGGCGATAACTGGGCATATCGCGAAAGACAAAATCGTGGCGGCGCACAGCATCCATCGTATCGATCAACTCACGCCCGGCCACGCTATAGCGCACACGCTTCCGCGCCTCTGGCCCAATCGCCAACGTCTCTTCGCGCCTCTCTAATAATGCTGGCCCGCCTTGACGTCCCATGACCAACGCGACGCCCAATGTCGCCGCACGCTGTTCCAGGAAAGAGAGATCAAAACCAAACAGATTGTGATTCTCAATCACATCGGGGTCGCGTTCGCGAATTAAGGCACACAGATCATTGATCAGACGTGCCTCGTCTTCAGGTTGCGGTGCTTCAAGCGCGGTAGCCAGTCCCCGGTTATCCCGTATCGCCACCATAAAAATACGTCCACGATGCGGATCAAGCGCGGTAGTCTCAAGGTCAAACTGCAAGCGGTGTAGATCGTCATACACTATCCCGCGAAAGTAGACCCGGCCCGTCAGCATCAGATATTGTTCGACCGGCCCAACACGGTAATAGTCGTCGGACAGCTCATTGAGATTCGTGACCGAGCGGTTCAGCCGCCGTGCTGCCCCCGTCAACAACATGCGTTCAAGCGCACGTCCATCACGAGCCGAAAGCACATAGCGATACGAGCCGTCAGGGCCATCCAGTTCTCGATAGCTCACCAACGCATTTTCCGCGCCAATGGCAGTAGCAGACACAAGAGCTTGTCCCAAATGACCAAGGTCAACCAGTGAAGTGGCAAAAAGCCATGGACGAAAATACTCAGTGCTACAAAATATGCGCCCCTGCTCACCTTGCTCGCGCCGCCACACAACAGCACGTCCCTCCCGATTCGCCCAAACGGAAACAATCCCCGCCACGGGGTCCCAGCCAAAGACGCGCTCATCTACTGAGCTTATCAATGGGTCATCTATATTCGCGGCTGTGTTTGGAAGCATTATTTCCCCGCATTCCCTATGAGTATATGAACGCCCTGTAGGGGCCGATTTATCGCGCCCACCGCCGCACCCTGCCTGGGGGGCAGGTAATAACAGGTAATAATCGGCCCGTCCAGTTGGTCGGTAAACCATCCCCTACGCTTGCTTACTATTCCTCCAACCTCTCCAATACAAAATCGACGAATTTACGGATGTGCCTTTCCGTTGGCACATAGATACCGCCGGAGCGGAAAGCTTTTGATCTCATACTTTGCTGCGTCAACTCGCACACCTCCCAATCCTGGCGATTGACGATATCGAAGAGTTCCACGGCATCCATAGGGTCGAAGTCAGGCTGCGCCATAGTCTGCGCATCGAACAACCAATCACAGGTGACAAGGGTACGATCAGGACTCTGCGGCAAGAGCGTATGAATGACAACATGGTCATCAAGCAGGTTCAGCAACATGTTGGGGTTCAGCACTATGCCATAGTAGCGGCGCAATTCGCTGGCAAGTAATCCTGGCAGCGGCGGACGACTCGCCTTCCCTGTCATCGTAAAAGCCTCCGCCGACTCGGTCAACGTTGCCGCCTCGCCATCGACATAATCGCCAATCCCCGCACGGAAGGCTGGCAACAAATGGCAGAATTCAGGGTGCATGGGGGCGCAGTGGTAACACTCCATGAAGTTCTCAAGCAAGAGCTTCCAGTTAGCCTTTAACTCGTAAACAATGGTCTTGCCAACCTTCAGCTTACCTACCTCATAGCGTTGAAAAGGCGCATTGCTCCCAAAACGTTCAACAATTATCCCATTGAGTTGATCGGCGATAGGCGTAGGATAGTCGGCCAGGCTGAGCCAGATCATCCCTTCCCAAACTTCCAACGCCACCGGCAACAGGC
The DNA here is from genome assembly GCA_051004815.1 of Ktedonobacteraceae bacterium. GTDB lineage: Bacteria > Chloroflexota > Ktedonobacteria > Ktedonobacterales > Ktedonobacteraceae > JBBQXY01. The sequence continues at coordinate 3,414 of JBPCJY010000085.1, read as the reverse complement.
CACGCGTGTCACGATCAAACTGCTCATCGCTCAACACATTCGGTGCGCCAATCAGCTGGCCATCAAGTCCATACGTCCAGGCATGGTAGCGACATTGGATAGAGCCTTTCAGCTGCCCTGCCGCCTCCGTACATAAACGCGCTCCCCGGTGCCGACACACATTATAAAAAGCCCGCAGTTGCCGATCGCGACCACGCACCACGATGATACTTTCCTGCCCAATCGTCACCAGTTGATACATGCCTGGATCAGAGAGCGTTTCGACGCGCCCAACACAGACCCACATCTGCGAAAAGATGCGTTCCATCTCTTGCTCATAAATCGCCGCATCATAGTAATAGCGACCAGGAAGTGTAGAAGCAAAGGGAGTTTCGGAACGAGCCACCGTTGTCATATATTGCACCTCAGACTAGTAAATACATCAGCTTCGCACTAAAGAAGAATGGCAGGAAGATGCAGTTCATTTTTGTGCAACGAAGTAATATCGTAGGAACAGGGTACCTTGTACCCAATCCATTTCACAGAAGCGAAACGACATGCGAAGCGTGCGTAGGGACAGGGGGCGGACGTGGCGGCAGATGGGGGGCCTTGTGCCTGTCCTGCACCCTGTCTGCACCCTGTCTGCGGGACAGGTAATAACAGGTAATAGGGGTCTCGATACTTCCCACAAGACGAGGGGCTCCCACACCTCTCCCTTCCACCCCTTATCCCTACTCACACTCACCTTCCTTATTTCTTATGTACAGTATACCCAGAAAAAAGAGCATACACAATACATCAAGAAACCGGTGATGACCCATACGTCTCAAAAGTGACGTGAGTCGAGTCTGCGGCACGACTTCGCACGACAGATTCTTCGCTGCGCTCAGCATGACAGGACTTCCGGGTGTCATGCTGAGCGCAGCGAAGAATCTCTGGCCGACTTATGGATCATCACCACATCAAGAAACCCGCAAATCAAAGCCGCGCCTACGAAACTCCTCAACAAAGAGCGAACCAGGGACAGCCAATTCCACAGGAACGCCCCCGCGTGGCGTCTGCCGACGAGCAATGAACCCTGCCATAATAGCCGCATGCCATCCTGTCGTGCGTTCCATAGCAGTGAAACCAGTGGCCTCATCATAGCGATCAAAGAGATTGACCGTAGCTTCTCGCTCCCGCCCATCTTTTAACCCACGAGCCACAATGCGAATGACAACCAGGTCATGTTCGTCCGGCTGTGCCAGAATCTGCGCCTCAATCAGCTTATGCAAGGCGTGGCGCGGGATGACAGCAACCCCATCGACTTCAACTGGATCAAGTCCAAAGAAGCCAGCATCGTTAAACGCTTTCCACTGCGCATAGTGGCCAGGCCAGCGCAGCGTCTTATTCTGCAACGTACGCAATCTATCGGCATATGTCCACGGCATAGTACTGGTACCACCCGCGGTAGTGAAGGCCTCCAATTGACCAATCGGGGCCGGAAAATCCAACAATTCATATTCTTCAAAGCAAGGCATTTCCAGTTGCTTACCATCACGTAAGAAAAGAGTAGTACCAAAATATTCGTTCGTCAGTCCTTCAATATTGAAGGTCAGAATATAATTCCAGGGTGCTCTGGGGTGTAGCGGAATACCGCCATCATACATAATAATGTCACGCGGCTCGTCAAGCAATGTCATGGCGTAAGCACACAGGGATGTACCAAGCCCAGGAACCTGCCCACAATCGGGTATCAACGTAACGCCAGCCGCCTTTGCCTCGCCATCAAGAGCCAACTGCTCACGCACCTGCTCAGTATTCCCGCCAAAATCACACATACTGGCATGGGCGCGAATAGCGGCATGGGCCAGTTGCAGATTAAAGAAATACGGCACCCCAGAAATAAACACCTCAATGCCAAAACTGGTGAGCATTTGCACCACCGCGTCTTCATCCTGCACCTCCACCTGCACAGGCTGCGCCACTACTCGCCCAATCAAAGCATTCACCCGCGCCGCCGCCCGTTCCGCTTGCGCCAATGATTGATCGGCCAACACTACGAAATCGGCTTCCCCCAAACGTGCCAGATCATACGCGGCAGCAGTGCCTTGCCTACCAGAACCAAGCACAGCATAACGATAGCCCATAGTTATCTCCTCCTGCCACTAAAATAAGTGTAGACGCAAGCCAGCATCCAACATAACCCGACCATACTGCTATTCTACCATGCTCTTGCATCAGAGAATATTGCCAACATATCTATATTTATGTCAACATATATGGTATTGGCTGTGTACCTGGCAACTCCCACTAGCCGACGAAGTGCCATTTCTCGTGTAAATGGAACAGCTTTCCGAGAGCCTCGGCGACAGTGTCTCCACGCAGAGACACTCGGAAGACACCAGAAGCGGATCGACACGAAACGAGGCCAAAAATGTCACCATTTTTCCATCGAACAAGCTCTTCCCTAAAGAGCCTCTCGCAAACCCTTGCATAAATCGGCTTCTCATGCTATACTACGAGGGTAGCAGGCTAAATGGCCTGTGCCGCCCATCAGGGATTGAAACCCTGTTGGCTACGACATTGGTTGCGGAATAGCTGCGGCTAAATGGCCTGTGCCGCCCATCAGGGATTGAAACCTAGAGGCAAGCGCAAAGCCGTTGCCGTCCAGGAAGGCTAAATGGCCTGTGCCGCCCATCAGGGATTGAAACTCTGCGATCCTTATCGCTTCTTCCGCATTTTTCATCGGCTAAATGGCCTGTGCCGCCCATCAGGGATTGAAACGCTGTTGGCGCATCAGTTGGCGTGGCAGTTGCATCGGCTAAATGGCCTGTGCCGCCCATCAGGGATTGAAACATGAACACCTGTAAAGGGTGAGCACATTAACATCTGAGGCTAAATGGCCTGTGCCGCCCATCAGGGATTGAAACTGGAAAGAGTGGGTAGCATTAGAGCTAAAAGTATGGCTGGCTAAATGGCCTGTGCCGCCCATCAGGGATGGAAACTACTTTACGAAACGATCAAGATAGGATAATCCTCGGGCGAAATGGCCTGTGCCGCCCATCAGGGATTGAAACTGGAAAACACACTACAGTGGCACTTTCCCCAAAGCATGGTTCCCCATAGCCCACCCGAACTCCAAACCAGCAAGCAAGCGGCTACATCAGATACGCTTGTAAAACCTCAGCCGCCTGCTCCAACACCGCCATGGTCAGCGCTTGGGTGGGTGCCAGAGGCAGCGTGTAGCTGTGGTTGCGGATCTGCCGATGGGCGCGCCAGGCGCCTTTGGGGATGCGCCACTCATGATGAGCCGTCAAGGTACCGTGTTGACCCACAAAGCGAAACGAGGACTGCGTTGCCAACCAAGCAAACCACTCTGGAGTATCTGGCTCAAGCGAGAGGAGACCATGCTTGGGGCAGATGACCACATAGCGTCCCTCGTGACCATACTCG
>JBPCJY010000084.1:0-19765 GCA_051004815.1 Ktedonobacteraceae bacterium | reverse complement strand
GGCCAACTGCACCCATCCGCTGGTGATAGATGCGTCTATCACCAGCGGATGGGTGCAGTTGGCCTCTTTACCTTTTTCTAGCCATCACCGCTCATTTTGAGCGGGATCGCTTCCCTTACCCAGTGGGGTACGATGTGCCTCGCGTGAAAGCGAGCGTATCTTTGGCATATGGGACTTGGTACCGCTAGCTTTCAGCCGCTCGAGTAGTTCAGTCAATTGAGCGACTGTGGGGACTTCAAAAAAGCTGCGCAGTGACACTTCTACCTGTAAGGTCGTATGCAGTCGCGAAATGACTTGCATAGCCAGGAGAGAATGTCCACCCAGAGCAAAGAAGTTGTCGTGTATCCCGATGCGTTCAACCCCCAGCACCTGCGACCAGATGTCTGCAACCGTCTCTTCAAGCGGGGTGCGCGGTGCGACCAGAGCTTCGTCGCGGCTTTGTTCGGGCATTGGCAGCCTCTCCCGATCAACCTTCTTGTTCGGAGTCAAAGGGAGCGTCTCTAAGAACACAACCGCGGAAGGGACCATGTACTGCGGTAATTGTTGCATGGTATGCTGTTGTAGTTCATTGGCGGTAACGGATTGCTGTTGCGCAAGAACCACATACGCCACCAGTCGTTTGTCGCCCGGCACATCTTCGCGTGCCACCACCACCGCTTGTTGCACAGCAGGGTGCTGGCTCAGCACCGCCTCAATTTCGCCCAACTCGATGCGGAAACCGCGCATCTTCACTTGATAGTCCAACCGTCCCAGGTGCTCAATGATTCCATCTGGTCGGTAGCGTGCCAGGTCGCCAGTCTTATAGATGCGTGTATCGGGCTTATTGCTGAAGGGATGGCGGATAAAGCGTTCTGCCGTCAATTCAGGTCGGTTCAGGTAGCCGCGAGCTAGCCCATCTCCCCCAATGTAGAGTTCACCTGGCACCCCTATGGGCAATGGCTGTAGCTGCGGACTGAGAATGTAGATGTGGGTGTTGGCAATCGGACGGCCAATGGTCACTCCGTTATCTTCTCGTTCGACCTGACAGGCAGTTGACCAGATGGTTGTCTCAGTGGGGCCATAGAGATTCCAGAGTGAGGCGACCTTTGGCCGTAATTGCTGCGCTAACTCTAGTGGCAGTGCTTCACCGCCGCAGAGGACCTTCAAGTGAGCATCTCCTTGCCATCCTTCTGCCAACATCATGCGCCAGGTGACGGGCGTGGCTTGCATCACCGTGGCATGCATGCGGGACACGGTCTCTGCTAACGCTGTCCCACTCGTGACGACATCCCTGTTGGCCACGATCACACAGGCACCCACAATCAATGGCAAGAAGATCTCAAGGGCGGCGATATCGAAGGATAACGTAGTGACGGCCAACCAGCGATCTTCTGCGCTCAGTCCCGGCTGCTGGCCCATAGATAGAAGGAAATTGACCACGGCGCGATGCGGAATCTGCACTCCCTTTGGTCGCCCAGTGGAGCCAGAGGTATAAATGACATAGGCCAAATTCTCAGCAGTCGTCATGGTGGTCGCATTTCGCTCATCCTGCTGTGCCAGTACTTCCGCGTCTGTATCCAAACAGACAATAGTCGTCCCACGTTGAGGAAGCTGGCTGGCCAGGTGCTGCTGAGTTACCAGCACTGTTGCCTGTGAATCTTCTAACATGAAAGCGAGACGCTCGGATGGGAAGGTTGGATCGAGCGGGACATAGGCTCCTCCAGCCTTGAGAATGCCCAGTAGCCCGACCACCATGTCGCTGGACCGCTCCATACACAGTCCCACCAGCACCTCCGGTCCTACCCCCAATTGGCGCAAGTGATGCGCGAGCCGATTGGCCCGGCGATTGAGTTCGCGGTAGCTCACCTCCTGTTCGTCAAACACGAGCGCACACGCCTCCGGCGTACGCTCGACCTGTGCCTCAAACACTTGCTGGATACACAACTGTGTGGGATACGTGTTCTGGGTGGCATTCCAGTCCACGAGCACTTGCTGGCGTTCAGCCTCGGCTAAGAGCGGCAAAGCCGAGATCCGCTGATCCGGATGCCCAACGATCCCTTCCAACAGGGTCTGCCAATGCCCTATCAAGCGGCGGATCGTTGCCTCCTCGAACAGCTCAGTCCGGTACTCCAATCTCCCGTGGAGACCATCCGGTCGATCTTCGAGTTCGAGATAAAGATCGAACTTGGCGGCACCCGTCTGGATATCTTCTGTAGTCAGGGTCCATTTCGGGAGCGGAGCAGATGAGGACGGCAACGGCTCAAAAGCTAGCATGACCTGAAAGAAGGGATTCTGACCGGAGGAGCGATCGGGCTGCAGTTCCTTGACCAGGTACTCGAAAGGCACATCTTGCTGCTCCTGAGCCTCTAGCAGTCCTTCACGCACGCGTCCGAGTAGCTCATGGAAGGTGGGATCGCCGGAGAGATCGGTGCGCAGCACCAACGTGTTAACCAAAAAGCCGACTAAGTTTTCGGTCTCCGGCTGTCCACGATCAGCCGTGACCGTTCCCAACAAGACATCCTCCTGCCCACTATAGCGCGACAGCAGCGTTTGGAACGCGGCGGTCAGCGTCATGAACAGACTGACCCCTTCCTGCTGGCTCATCGTCTGCAACGCCTGGCTCAGTGGTTGTGGCAGCGTAAAGAGGCAACTGGCCCCATGCGTGCTCTCAACGGGTGGGCGGGGATGATCGGTCGGCAGTTCCAGCACGCTGGGCGCGTTGGCTAAGCGCGTTTTCCAATAGCTGAGCTGGTCGGCGAGTACGGGGCCTTGTAGCCAGTCGCGTTGCCAGGCGGCAAAGTCGGCGTACTGAATGGGCAAGTCGGGCAGCACAGCCGATTGCTTGCTCACCGCAGCCTGATAGAGCGTTTCCAGTTCGCCGAAGAAGATACCCTTGGACCAGCCATCAAAAATGATATGGTGAACGACCACGAACAGAAGGTAGCTTGCCTCTTCCAGTTGGAATACTGTGGCTCTAAGCAGTGGCCCGCGTGCGAGATCGAAGGGTTGCTGTGCCTGTTGGGTCGCCATGCGCAGAGCCTCAGCCTGTCGCTGCGACTGGGGGAGAGCCTGCAAATCCACCAGGGGCAAGGGCAGTGTCAGCGTGGGGGCAATCGCCTGCATCGGTTGCCCATTCTGGACGAGAAAGGTGGTGCGCAGGATTTCATGCCGCTGAATGAGGGCATTCACGCTCTGCTCAAAAGCTCCCATACTTAATGGAGTATGAATATGAAGAGTATAGCACAGGTTATAGGCAGTATTCCCTACCTGTAATTGGTCAAGGAACCAAAGACGTTGTTGAGCAAACGAAGCGGGAAAGACATCATAATCATTTCCTGCCTGCGTGTTGAATACAGAAGTTGTAGTCATTAAGCTGTCCTTTTTTATAGAATCCGAGTCACATTGTGTACTGAACAACGATATGTGATAGACCCATCAGAGGCCAAGTCAAGGTCCTTATCTTTGCACAAGAAGAGAAAGGCCTGAACACTGTATTACGCGTTAAAAAACGTAGCAAGCGAATTGATCAAGTGCAATTATAGAAGATTGTCCATGTTTAGGGAGAGAGGAGTGGTTGCGATGACGTTAAGATTCGGTTAAGGCTCTATAGTAGGGATGAATGATAGGGTTGCTTGGGCTTAGCAGCCAAGAGAATTATGGTCACGTTGGAAACTGGTTAAGTTGCGAAGAGCGACATTTATAGCAAGTGCTGGGAAGCCTCCGCGAGAAGGCTTCCCAGCACTTATCAGTGAATGGGCGGTGCTACAGATGAATGCTCAGGAAAGAGAGAGCATATGCCATTAATGCCCCTGCGGCCAGCAGTAATGCCAGACCATCGGCGTATTGCCAGCGTGACTCCGCAGCCAGGATGCTTAGATACGCATTCTCATCCATCTCTATACATCTTCGATTGCGCAGCACGCCGAGCGCACGAGTCAAACCGTGCGCGGCTCCAACGCTCAGACCAACAGCTATTGCCATGAGCGGACTGGAGTTGAGAGCGACTAGAAATGGCAACAGCCACATGCCTGCATAAGGATTTTTCGTCATCAGGCCGGGTCCCAATGTTGTTCCCCAGGTAAGTGTCTGTCTCAGTACCGAGTGTCCTTTAATCCAGCTTGAAGGCACTTGCCATGCAAGACCAAGTGGCCGAAAACCAATTCCTAGCGTTTCCAGTATCCCAAACCTGAGTGCGTAGAGCGCGGCCAGCGTTGGGAGCACGAGCGGAATGCCATTCAGCAATCTGAGTACAGCACCCAGCACTGCCCAAATGAACGCAGCCGGAAGCATATAAGCAGCAACATAGAGCACAACCCTGAATCGATATCCTCTCCCGGAGGATAGTACGGCAGTCGTTGCCGCATTGAACCCTCAAGGGGAAGCCAGTTTCCCTCCACCTACGAGGGCAGCAAGACTGATAGAGAAGATCGCAATGGCCAGTGTGAAGCTATTCTGGCGGAGAAACAGTGTTGCCACCGCGAACCCTACCAGCAATGCACTCACAGCAAACAAAGAGCGAACAGGCCGCTGCGTTGCCCATGACTCAATCATCATATCTCCACGCGCTGCTCAAGCACTCAAGACGCCAACGTGATATCACCTGGAGCCTTGAGATGCTCTGAATAATAGCTTAGCAATTGATGCAAGCACTCAGGCACGAACATTTTTGCTTGCATGACGTGCATTTACAATCCCAGCACAGTCGGTATCCCTTGCCACTGGCACCAAGATGGCTACAGGAGACCCAATGCCCGCTACTCCAGTTGCACCATCCTCCACAATCGTTGCTGTGGCAGACTGTGCAGCCCGAAGGACAACCATTATGGGGGCAGGCATGGCCCTTGGTATTGCAGGGATGACCATTGGTCCAGTTGTTGTCGCAAGTGCAAGTCGCGGCGAAGGCTTGTCCGACGTTGGTAAGCTGACCAACGGTTACCGCTGCAACCGTGGTAAAAAGCCCAGTGACTGACGTACGAATCATCTTGCGGCGATCAAGTTTCCTCGCCAATGACTCCGTAAAAACACTGATGTGCTTGTCAAAACCTTCAAGCATTGTAGACCTACTTTCCTTCAACTATATTTTCCACATGTGCCACTACATAGGTCCTATCAGTCTTCTGTAGTAGCAAAATGTAGCACACAAACTTTTAGATGGCATCTGACCTAATATGACCCAATTAGTAGAAAATCGAGAGATAGACAGAGAGCTTTTTAAATTTATTGCCAGCCAGACAGCATGCTTTTTCCGCTACCAGCCGTCTAAGGAGCGACGTACTCTACGTTAACAGATTTACGCTCCCCCTGGCGTACAAGCTTGCGGAAGGACGCTTCGTCTGATGCAATACCCTTGGCCCGAATCACACCTTCCGGGTCGATTAGATGTGCGAATGGCGTAACACGCGTGTGGTATAGCTTGGCCGGTACCTCATTGCGCACCCGTCCGATAGTCACAGAGGCGTTCCTGAATGCATCCGCAGCGGCAACTTGCGAAGGGTCAGCCGTTGTTAGCACGAGCAAGCGCATGGTCTGAGCTAATTTTGGGGACATCCGCTCCAGCGTACGCAGCGTATCCTGGCAACTGCTACATCCTGGATCCGCAAATACGAGCAGGGACCATGTTCCCTGCGGTTCAAAGCGGATAGACGCGCCTGCTTCCTCGCTCGCAGGCGTATAGTCGAAGACCGCTGCATTTTCCCCAATAGCTAACCCTTCCCGTTCAGACCCTACATCTTTAAGCTGCTCCAGATAGCCAATCTGACGGTACATGATGATGATGAGAAACCCCAAAGCAAAGAGCAACATCCACTGGCTGACGACTAGCCAGAGCGGAAGTGTGATATCCATAATTACAACGCCCATTAAGCTGTCCTCTCTTTAAGGATTGCAATAGTTTTCGCAGCCTGCGCTGCTGCCAGGGCAAAGAGCAAGTATCCTGCAACAAGTGGCACGACGGCACCTAATGGCAAATTCAAGGCGGGTTCATAGGTATTTCCAGCCCAGAAAACCACACCCGCGAGAATTGTCAAAAGCAGACTACGCACCAGCCCTTTTGGGCTAAACTGCGAGTCGCTTAACGTACCAAAGCACCTACAAGCTACGTTGAGCTTCATACTTAGAGCAATAACTACCACGATACTGAAACTACCCATCAGCACAAGCACTATGCCGTTGATGATTGTTGGCCAGAAACCGGTTACAACCGCAATTCCTGCACCTACTTCCACGAGAGGAAGTCCGAGCGCAAGTCCCCGCAGCAGAAATCCGCGGCCAAGTGGAACCCTTAACCCTCTAAGCGTGGCCGCAAAACTGCGGGTATCGGCCAATTTGGCTGCGCCAGCGGCAACTAATACCACCGCGAGTAATGCCCTGATCAGCAGAACGATCACTTGAAGGATGTCCTGGATCATCTTACTTAACCTCCTGAAATGCTTTGCCTTCACTAATGCTGGCCTGGCTCATTTGCCAGGCGTGGAATAACTGCGCCTTCGTGTTGACAAGCCCAACCCAGCGTTCAATGCCATGTGGATCGAGCAGAAGCGCAAAAGGCATAACACGAACGCGAAAACGATCATAAAATGCAGGCTCCACAGGCACAATCGGCACCTGGAGCTCCAGCAACTGTGCTGTCGCTTGACAATCTTGCTTGGACTCCTGCGACATAACCAACACTTCGATCTCCTTGACTTTCTGCGCCAGCTGATGCATCCCAGCGATCAGCTCGGGGAAGGAAGCCAGCGATTGATCGGCGAAGATGAGGAATTGCCAATGATCCTTGGCTGGCGTGGCATGAGCGTGTCCCTCTGCATCTGGAAGGCTCCAGGTTGGCACCGCCGTTCCAGGTGGAAAACCATCCCTAGCAACTCCAATGGCACTGCTCAAGCGTGCAAAGCCAGCACGAACAATTGCCAGGAAGATGAAAAGGACGCATACCAATTCTAAGCCCAAGAAGATAAGGCCTACCGTAATACTCATAAATAAGCTCCCAATGATCCGCGATGCAGCTTTTTTCTGTAGGTGCTCTGAAGATTTGCCACCTCTAATTTACCCCTTCTTAAGAAGTAGAAAGCATGCAGTGAAGTATACATGGTAAAGAGATGATAGTAAATACAGAAAGGTTAAGCTTTCTTAACTTTACGGTTAAGAAAGCTTAACCCGCATTAGCATGCCAACGCAACCGGTTGACAGATTGCAACCATTTTTTGTCATACTTAACCATATTTTAACTTGTTATGAAGAGTTTATGCATAGATAGATAGCTATCATAATAGAGATATGATAAATCTTCTGCTTCGTATCCACAAAGGGGTGGCATAGAGGTGACATTGAAAATGAGTAATCTGACCGCATTTATCAAGCAAAGGATAATAGGGCACAGCGAGAATTTGTGAAGTGTAAAGGATACATACATATGGAACAGGTTGTGCGTAAGACGAGACAAAGAGCGAGACCCTATTGGATGCCTTTGTCAGCACTGGTGCTACTGTTTGCTATGGTGCTGCTAGTAGCAGGGGTGATACAGTATCCAAGGCAGCCAGCTCATGCTGCCTCTGCTGATTGGTCAATGTTTCTCGGTAACAATGCTCGTACCGGGTACAATAGCAACGAGTCTTCTATAAATCCAACAACCGCCTCTAGCTTAAAAGTAAAATGGACGTATCCCACGGGAAGTCGTATGAATGCCCAGCCTGTTGTAGCCTCTGGGCAAGTATATATTGGTTCCTGGAATGGGCAAGAGTATGCTACAGACCTATCTGGTAAAAAGCTTTGGTCTGCTTCCATCGGTGGCCAGAGTGCGAATTGTAGCCCTCCTGATGTCTTTGGTGTTGGTAGCACTCCAAGTATAAACACTGTAACCATCAATCAAACGAGTACTTTGGTAGCTTTTGTGGGCGGCAAAGACCCTACCTCGAAGGTCGCCAGTTTATACGCGTTGAATGCCGCTGATGGAACAACCATCTGGGAAACTCCACTCAGTACAACTGGCAATAACTTTGTCTGGAGTTCGCCCGTCTTGTACAATGGCAGTGTTTATGTTGGCCTCTCTTCTGTCAATGATTGTCCGCTCATACGTGGAGCGTTAGTACAGTTGGATGCTGCTACGGGGGCCATTCAGCACACCTTTTATACCGTACCCAGTGGCTGCATAGGTGCTAGCATATGGGGTTCACCAGCGATCAATGACGCTACTGGCAAGATATTTGTTACGACGGGGAATAATGGGCAGTGTTCCTCCACAGAAACCTATGCTCAGGCAATTATAGAACTGAATACGTCAGACCTCTCATACGTAGATTCCTGGCAAGTGCCAGCATCCCAACATCGCGTTGATAGTGATTTTGGGGCAACGCCAACACTTTTTACGACTTCCATCGGCGGTAATCCACATAAGATGGTCGGTGTTGTCAACAAAAATGGCACCTATTACGCCTTAGATCAGGACTCTATTCACACGGGGCCAGTCTGGATGCAACCAATAAGTACAAGTACCATCAGTATCTCATCTTCCGCGTGGGACGGTTCAATGCTCTATGTTGCAGGTCGTAACACAACCATTGGTGGTAAGGCATGTACTGGTAGTATACGAGCACTGAATCCCTCCACCGGAGCCTTCGCCTGGCAAGTGTGCCTGAACGATGGGAATGTTCTCGCGCCGGTTAGCGCGGTGCCAGGAGTAGTGTTTGTTGGCGAGGGAGCACATATCGTAGCGATTGATACAGCATCAGGAAATATACTTTTTAACTACAAAACTAGCAACACTATCGATTCAGGCCCATCTATCGCAAACGGTTCCCTCTACGTAGGAAACAATAACGGAACGCTCTACGCCTTTGGCGTGCCAAATGCACCCACGCCAACCCCAAGCCCTTCGGTGACCGCCAGTGTCACGGCGTCCCCCGGCATCACCCCTTCGACGACACCAGGCACAACGTTGGCGCAGGACACCTTCCTTCGTCCCAACCAGTCGCTGTGGGGAACGGCCTCCGATGGGCAGAGTTGGGGAGCCGATGCCAATACGCTCAGCACCTTCTCTATCAGCGCGAATAGCGGACAGGTGCTCGGTAGCGGCACGAGTGCCAGAAGCTATAATGCCGTGCTCGGCCCATCAGCTACCGACGCGGAAGTGCTTTTCAGTGGTTCAGTGAGTAGTTATGGGGGCAATACGCTGGGAGCCACTCTGCGCTGGACGGATAGCAACCATTTCTATCGCGCTTTCATCAACGGCAAGACGTTAACAGTGGTCAAGAAAGTCGGTGGGCCGCTCACCACACTGGGAAGCGTACCCTTTGCCGCCAAGACAGGCACCGTGTATAGCATCCGCTTCCGCGTAATTGGCAGTACGCTGACGGCAAAAGTCTGGGCCAGCGGGACGAGCGAGCCAAGTGGCTGGATGGTGACGGCCAGCGATAGCACTTTGACGGCGGGCCATTGTGGGGTGCTCGTGTACCTGGCCAATGCCATCACGGCTGACGTGACCGCATTCCAGGCAACTTCGGCTTCATAAATCGGAAAGTAGAATTCGAAGGTGTTTCCATAGAGGAGTGGGTGCCGTCTCAGACGGCACCCACTCCTCTATGGAAACACCTTCTTGTCTTAGCTCCAACGCGGTTTCTGACGTATCATCGTCTGCAAAGTGTAGAAGGCGGGTAATGGACCGCTACTGGTATTTGGATAGATGCTATCGGTCTGGTGACCATAGTTAATAGTGAACCAGAAGACCCTCTGCACAACGCCAGATTTTGCGGACTCGTTGAGGATGTACTGCATGAACTGGGACTGTACCTGTGGAGTCACGGCACTGCTTGAACCAGAACCACCAGTGCTAGTGGGCCAACCTACTTCAGTGACCCAGATAGGTTTTTGCGCAAAGCCATGTTGTGTCGCTATATCGCGCATGGTTTGCCATTCCTGGTCGAAAGAGGGATCATCCCCATTTGTTACTGCAGGGTCGCCACCGCTGTGGTAATAGTGGAAGTTCATATAATCCATGTATGGCCCATACCCATTGGCATACAGGTACGTCATAAAATCCTGAATGTGCGGCTCATAATGCCACCACAAGCCGAACATGCCAACAAGAGCCTGCGGGCTGACGGCTTTGATGGCCTGATAGCCAGCTTTGAGCACTGGCCCATAGTAGCTGGCACTGCGACATGGTTGGTTGTTCCCCAAACCTGGCACGAAATGGGCGTCATATTCCTCGTTGCCAATTTCGAAGGAGTCGATGGTGCCATGCCCACTTTTGCCGTTATAGCGTGTTGCCAGTACTGTGGCAAACTTTGTCATCTCAGTAGGACCAGGCAGGAAATGCTGACCGTCGCCGGAGCAGACCTGGCTTAAATCCCAATCAGGAGCATACTGGATAGCAAAATCCACATGAATGTGAGCGGCGTTCATGGCAGCAATAGCAGGATCGACCTGGCTCCAGTCGTACACCCCCGGCGAGGTCTCGATCTTGGACCAGTGATATTGATAGCGAACCCAGCATACATTGAGTTGTTTGTAGACGGTAACGAGCGAACTATCTGCGTGTATCGTCGTGAACCCATAGGGACTATTAGCGGTACATGGCCCACTGGGGCCGACAACTTGCGTGTTGCTTCCACCAGGGGTGGCTGTTGCAGTTGGACCGGTAGTTGTACCCGGTTGCTTGAAGACAACAAAATAGAAAATTGAGAATACTGCTACGCCTAGAAGCAATACTAGTATAATGATGGTTAGTGCCAAACGCAGTGGCACAGTAGGTCCTGTTGGTCTGTTGTTTTGCATTTTTCAGTAATTCCCCTACTATGTATTGATACCTATTTTCTGATCTCTTTGTATAGCCCGCAGTAGGTGCTGCTCAACTCGCCTGGCATTCTTTTCTATGGTGAAGCGTTCCTGTACGGTTGTACGGGCTGCCGCGGCGAGTAGTGCGCGTTGCTGCGGGTTCTCCAACAATTGTGTAATGGCCGATGCGAGTGCCTGTTCATCTCCAGGCTCGATTAACAGTCCGCTCACATCGTGCGTCAGAATTTCTGCTGGCCCGCCAATGTTGGAGGCAATGACTGGCAAGCCACGAGCCATTGCCTCCGCGACGACGAGGCCAAATGGCTCCTGCCACAACGAGGGTACAAGCATAATATCGGAGCAATCGTAGTATCTAATGAGTTCATCTTGCGAAACCTTGCCATGAAAAGTAACGACGTGCGTCAGGTGCTTCTCATCGAGGAAGGCCTCCAACTCTCTGACATAGGTCTTATCGCCAGTACCGAAGATATGCAGATGCAGGAAAGGTTGCTCAGTATCCTTCTGTCTGCTTTGCTCGTCCAGTAGCAGATCAAGTGCTTTAAGAATAATAAGAATACCTTTTTCATCGCGCAGGCGTCCAACGAACAGCAATTGGAAGCATTCTTTCCTCTCACTTTTACTTTCGTCCTTGCTGGCACTGTCTTCCACTTGTGGCAAGCTCAAAAAGTGTGGGTCTATGCCATTATAAATGACCTCAATGCTCTCAGCATCGAAGCCTGCCTGTACGTACTGCTGTTTAACGGCAGCACTGACCGCGATGAGGGAGGTGCAGGTGAGTGCAGGCAACGTGCCGATCAAGCGTTGTTTGAGCCAACGGTTATGCAGGTGTGATTGCTCGGTCTCAGGCGAATTGGCATAGAGCAAGACATAACTGCCCAGGTGAAAGACGATGGGTATCTTCAAGCCTGGAAGAGCTTTGAGCAATGAATTCACACCGAGGCCAGCAACCTCCCAAAGATAGAGTATGTCAGGTTGGGTCATGGCAACCACGCGGCGCAACTCATCTGCATTAGCAGGATAGTGGTAACGTCGATAATAGTTATACGGTTGATCAAGTTGCCGCCATAGAGGACGCTGACGATCAAAATGAGCCGACGGAGCAAGCTTTAGTGTGCGCCATATCTGTCCATCTTGCTCTGCTTTCGCAAGGCCAAATGAACTCGTCAGCACCAGGACTTCGTGACCAAGCCGCTCCAGTCCCGTCGCGACATCCCTTGCCAGGATTTCCGCTCCCCCTTCTACATAAGGCGGGTAGAGATTATTAAGTAATAAGATACGCACTAATGCACCTTTATCTAATCTTACGATATGCCGAAGATACTAGTAAGGTAAGTTGAGCCTTGTCTAGTGTACCTAATCAGCAAAAAATGTGCAAGCCACTAGGAAATGTGTAAGCGAGAGCTGGTTAAGAAATCACCACAGCGGTAAACATTCCGTAACCCGATCTTAACCGATCATTTGCCTTTTCAGAACGGACGACTGCTATACTTACGCTAATGTGTAGTTAAGTAGTGTGTCTCGGCGGAGGCATTGATACATGCAGATAGTTCAAAATTCCTAATAGTGTAAATAGGGAGGTCATAACAAAGATTATGGGAACAAAAGTCTTAATACTAGGGCTTGATGGCGCGACCCCTGAACTGGTAGATCGCTGGGTTGCGGAAAACAAATTACCCTATCTGAAGCAGATCATGGAAAAAGGGGTGTACGGGAAGTTAAAATCAGTCTATCCACCAATTTCACCTGCTGCCTGGACCACGTTTGCAACCGGCTATAATCCCGGCAAACATGGCGTTTATGATTTCCGCGATTATGATAATACGCGCTATGGCTGTTTTGCTGATACGATTGTTGACTCCAATTCTTTCGCCGGTAAGACCATTTGGGATATCGTCGGGGCGGCTGGCCAGAAGGTAGGCGTGGTCACTGTACCAGTGACATATCCCGCCTGGAAGGTCAATGGCTTTATGATCTCTGGCTATCCAACACCCGATACCGGCAAGTCGTTTACTTATCCACCGGAACTCGGTAAAACTCTTCCTCCCATGGTGGGGGATGCTGCCTTCTTCAAATCGGCTACTGGCCATGTCTTGCTCAAAGAGATGAATCGCTCGATGCATGAGTGTACCGATGTATCGATTGATCTCATGAATAAGGATGATTATGGGCTTTTTATCATGGTCGTCGGCGCGACTGACCGGGCGCATCATGACTGGTGGAAGTATATCGATCCTCAGCATCCCGCGTACGACCCCAAAGAGGCAGAACTCTATGGCGATCTTATCCTGGAAGTCTACAAGGCAGCCGATGCGTGTGTTGGCAAGTTCTTAGAGGCTATCGATGACGATACGACAGTGATTGTGATGTCGGATCACGGCGGTGGCTCGCATCCGAAAGATTATCTTAACTCCAACTATGTCTTGAGAACGCTTAATCTGCTCAAGCCCAGTGCTAAGGCAAGTAAGAAGAGTGGCTTCAAAGCGGCTTTCAAGCAGTTCTATCGCACGAAGATTCGCCGTTTCGCCTACCTGGAAAAGGTCTATCGCAGCCTACCGCAGGGCCTCAAGAAGATAGCGACCACTATGGACTCGCAGACCATGATGAACCTGGATGCGGTTGACTGGAAACATACCAAAGCGTATCGCTTCCCCATGTACCCTCCCGTTGAAGGCATCATGATTAATGTGGTTGGTCGGCAGCCAGAGGGGTGTGTGCAGCCGGGCGAAGAATATGAAGCAATCCGTACACGCATTCTGGAAGAAATGCGCAGTTTACGCGATCCGCAAACGGGTGAGCCGATTGTGTTAGAGGCTTATCGCCGCGAGGAACTTTATCACGGCGAGCGGTTGGAGACGGCCCCCGACTTGATCCTGGTGACGCAAGACCAGTACAAAGGCGGCACTAGCATCGATGAATTGATAAGTGCTGTTCCACTGGACGTGATCTCGAAACTGAGTGGC
This sequence comes from Ktedonobacteraceae bacterium, assembly GCA_051004815.1. GTDB lineage: Bacteria > Chloroflexota > Ktedonobacteria > Ktedonobacterales > Ktedonobacteraceae > JBBQXY01. Next base: position 6,038 of record JBPCJY010000084.1, on the reverse strand, counting down.
GTGCATCGGATGAACGGTATTATTCTCGCCCAGGGTCCGCATATTCGCCGCAATGCACGCATTGAAGGCGCGGGTATCATCGATGTTGCCCCTACTGTCATGTACGCGCTTGGCATGCCCATTCCTACCGATATGGATGGCAAACCCCTGGCCGGACTCTTTGAAGAAACGCACATGCAGCAGTCTGAAGCTTCGTATACCGATGAGCGCAAGTATGAAGATGTTGCTAGCGATGATTATGGCTACTCGGAGGAGGAAGAGGAGAGCGTGCGCTTGAAACTGGAAGCTCTGGGTTACTTATAGGGGCTGTAACTTTGCGGTATGGCATGGCATACAGAAGGACCTGAAATTACAGTTCTGTAGGAGAGAATATGCGCATCCTGTTTGTGACACCCTATCCACCTTCACGGATTCGCGTGCGTGGCTATGGATTTCTGACGCAACTTCATCATCAGCATGAAGTAACTATTGTGACGCAATGTGCATCTGAGCAGGAACTGGCTGATGTCGAGGCATTACGTGCTCAGGGGTACGAGGTGCTGGTGGTGGAGGAATCAAAACGGCGGGCTGCGTTGCGCAGTGGCCTGGCATTGTTCAGCCGCTATCCTTTACAGGTAGCTTATGCTCGCTCAAGGCACTTTATGCTTGCGGTGCAAGACCTTTGTGTACAACGATCTTTTGATGTGATGCATGTAGAGCATTTGCGCGGCATTGCCTCGGTGGAGTCCAGCGGCAGGACACTGCCACTGGTTTGGGATGCTGTCGATTGTATCAGCCTGCTCTGCAAGCAAACCATCACTTCTGGGCCAAACCTTTCGGTACGTACAGTCGCACGACTGGAGCATAAACGCACACGGCGTTACGAAGCCAGGATGCTCGACCATCTACAGCATGTCGTCGTCACGTCGGAACGGGACCGTCAGGCGATGATTGAGCTGTATCGTGCGGAGATACATAACCAGAACGATAGCGATGAAGAGTTGGGTATGGGCATTCGTGTCCTGCCTAACGGCGTAGATCTACAGTATTTCCATCCCATGCAAGAGGAACGCCGCCGCTTCAACCTGGTTTTCTCAGGGAAGATGAGCTATCACGCGAATGTAGCGACGGCACTCTACCTGTACCAACAGATTATGCCGTTGGTATGGCAGCAGAAGCCGGAGGCGACGCTGACCATTGTGGGTAGCAAGCCTCCGGCAATGATACAACGGCTGGCGGATGATCCTCGCGTCGAAGTAACGGGCTATGTGGACGATATGCGCCACTATGTAGGACGAGCCGAGGTGATGTTGAGTCCAATGGTCTACAGCGTGGGTATTCAGAACAAAGTGCTTGAGGCGATGGCAATGGGTACGCCCGTTGTCGTTGCCGCCCAGGCGGCAGCCACGTTAGGTACACAATCCGGTCGTGATCTACTCACCGCCAGTTCCGCCCAGGAGTTCGCGACCGCTACATTGAACTTGCTGGATGATGCCGCGTTACGTGCGACATTGAGTGAGTATGGACGCAAGTATGTGGAGCAACAACACGATTGGCATAGTGTAACTGGACGATTGGTCGATGTTTATCAACAGGCGATTGCGGAGCATGCAGCCGCAAGGCGACAAGTTCTCGTACAAGGACGTAGCAATAACGCGGGAGAGTATACCCCTGCCAAGAGTCTCTCGTAAGACTACCCTTGCCCACACAAAAATGTGCTAGATAATGTAATGAGAGGCAGAATATTATGCGTGTGTTAGTGCTCACACAGGTACTGGTCTACCCTCCTGATGCAGGCCCAAAGGTCAAAACGCTACAAGTGCTACGGCATCTTGCCGCGAATCATGACGTAGTCTACTGTACCTATGTGCGTAGTGCTAAGGAAGTGCAAGACGCGGCCAAGTTGCGCGAGATCTGTCGTCGTGTCTCTACTGTTCCACTCAACCGTTCAAGGGCGGGCGATGTACGCTTCCTGTTAGAGAGCCTGGCAACAGGAGATTCGTTCCTGATGCGTCGCGATTATCGCGCAACTATGCAGGCGACGGTGCGGCAACTGTTGCAAGAAGAGCACATTGACGTGTTGCACGTTGATCAACTCAATATGATGCGTTTTGTGCCGCCTGAGTGGACGGGAACCGTCATTCTTGACGAACATAATGCCGTCTGGCAAGTCTTTGACCGCCTACAGAAGGGCGAGCGCAATCCTCTCAAACGCTGGTTTCTGGCTCGCGAGGCACGCATCATACGCAAATTAGAAGCCAGGGCTTGCCAACGTGTACGCGTGGTGCTGGCTGTGAGCGAACAGGATAAGCAAGCACTGCGAGTGATAGCCGACGATACTGTCCCGATTGAGGTCGTCCCGATCACCGTAGATGCGGAACACTTCACACCCACCTGGGAAGCGCGTACCCCTGAGACTAACCGGTTGCTCTCAATCGGAACGATGTTCTGGTTGCCTAATAGCGAAGGAGTGATGTGGTGGCTGCGTGAGGGGTATCAACAGCTACGTGCTATCTGCCCAGACCTAACCTACGACATTGTAGGCGCACGCCCACCACATGCGTTGCAGACTTTGGCGGAGCAGTGCGAGGGTGTACATCTCCATGGCTATGTTGCCGACGCAGTCCCTTTCTGGACACATGCCAGTGCCTTAGCCGTGCCGATTCTTTCGGGCGGCGGTGTGCGGGTTAAGATTTTAGAAGCGATGGCAATGGGCGTACCAGTCATCTCAACGACTATTGGCTGTGAAGGACTGGATGTGCGTGATGGCGAACACCTGCTAGTGGCAGATAGCCCCGCAGCATTCGCTCACGCCTGTGCAAAAGTGCTGCAAGATAAGGAACTAGCACTGCGTCTAGCGACGAATGCTCGTAAGCTGATCCTGGAGCGGTACGATGCGAAAGTTGCGCTCCGTACCCTCGACGCTGTGTACGAACAGACACGAAGCTGAAGAGATAGGAAGGTTGCATCATGAACGACGCGCATACGCGCATGAAAATTGCCTTTTTGACCTCATTTGATCCGCTGGATAGACGCTCGTGGTCGGGTACGGTGTATTACTTAGCCCAAGCCCTTGAAAAGCACTGTGGCGAGGTATCCTACATCGGCCCAATGAAAGTGCGGGAAAAGACGATTGGGAAAATCATCAATAAATGTGCGCGACTTTTCCTTAAGAAAGGTTTTGAATACAACGCCAGTTTCTTAGTGGCAAAAAAATATGCCAAAATTGCTGCTCAAAGGCTGGCAAAACATGACTTTGATGTGGTTATTACCGTTGCCGGTTCACCTGAAATAGCTTTTTTAAAGACAGATATTCCCATTGTCTTGATAGAAGACGCGACCTTTGCGATCTTGCATAATTATTATCCCCAATATACAAATCTTCTGCAACTATCAATTCATCAAACCAATACGACGGAGGCACTGGCCATTGCTAAGGCCAGCATGTTGATCTACTCCTCGCAATGGGGTGCGCACTCTGCTATTGAAACGTATCATGCCAATGAACGCAATGTCCATGTCATTCCCTATGGCGCGAATCTAGAGCTACCCCCCGCTAAAGAAGGTGTGTTACAGAAGACAAGGTCAGGACACTGTAGATTGCTATTCATGGCTGTGAGCTGGCAAAGAAAAGGTGGGGAAATCGCCTTTGAGACACTTTTGCAGTTAGAGAAATTGGGGATAGCGGCTGAACTTATTGTCTGTGGCTGTGTTCCTCCCAAAGAGTTTACGCATGAAAGAATGACGGTGATACCGTTTCTGGACAAGAACGACGAGAAACAGCGTGCGGAAATCTACAAACTATTTGCCACGTCTGATTTTCTGCTTTTGCCAACCAGAGGCGATTGTACACCCATCGCTTTCTGTGAAGCAAACGCCTTCGGTTTGCCTGTTATCACCACTGACACCGGCGGCGTAGCAGGGATAATTCAGGATGGCGAAAACGGTTTTATGCTCCCCTTGAGTGCTAGAGGCACTGCATATGCTGAGCTTATTGCGCAGATTTACCAGGATGAGCAGCACTATGCAGCATTGGTACAATCGAGTAGAGCCGCCTTTGATGACAAATTGAACTGGGACGCGTGGGGTTCTAGCGTCAAGAAACTCCTTGATGAGATGCTATCTGCTAACTGATAGTTTTTACACGATGGTGCATTGTTTGGTCGAAAGATCGCACTGGATGGTACTTTTCTCGAAGTGTTGACTGATGGCGGTTCCACTGGAAGCTATTTGCAGGCTGATTGGATAACCAAACTGCTTAAGCCCACCGGCCTTGTCAAAGTAGCTCAGGATGGGGTCAGAGATGGTGTAACCTGTCAGAATATAGTAGCGACCGCCAGCCGTTGTGATAGTATTTTCCTTTTTGTCGCTGACAAAGTAGTTCCACAGGTAGTCAAACGGTATGGGATTTTGCGCGGATTCCACGTCGTGGGGCGAGATCCAGGTAAAGCTATCAAAGCCCCAATTCATGAGGTCACGCATATCTGTCCACCAATTGTTGGTATGCATAGTCACCCCGATCAAATGATGATGGTTGCGCGTGACTGAAATGACCTGGACAAAATTGGAACCTCCATCGTAACCAGGCTTCCCCCCATCGACGCCAGGATACCAGAAGAGAAACTGGTTGCCGTTGAGCAATGGATGATCTGGATGCATACTGGTTTTCGGAATATCATAGGTTTCAGTTCCACTAATCTTGTGAATGATGGGATTATTCAGCGCATAGCGACCTAACACAGCGAGATCACGAGCACTGGAATAATGGTCTGTGTCCAGTAAGCCATGAGGATTCATGTAATGCGTGTCATTGAGTCCAAGTTGATGCGCTCGCTGGTTCATCTCGGCGACAAAATGTGGCAGGCTGCCAGCCAGGGTATCCGCGATGGCAATGGCCGCGTCATTGCCGGACAAGAGCAATAGGCCGTAGAGCATATCGCGTAGCGTATAGGTTTCTCCTGGTTTGAGTCCGAAGACGGTGCTATCGGCACTGAGTTGGCTGACATCGTGAGCAATCGCACTAGTAATGGTGATGGGTTGGTCGAGTTTGCCCTGTTCAACGGCTAAAAGTGCCGTCATGAGTTTTGTGGTGCTCATCATCGGCAGATGCATAAAGGGATTGTGGGCATAGAGCGTAGCACCAGTGTCAGCGTCGAGCAAGTAGGCCGAGGTAGCATAGACCGGAGGAGGCGGGTGATCGGTATCCTCTGGTGTTATGACCAACTCATATGGATTGCCACTCTGTATGACGGTTTGAGGCGTGCCATTATACTGTCCGGTCACTGTGGCGATACTATTCACTGCCCCGTTGGATTGAGATCGACTAATATTGACCGCGATAACGCTGAATAGCAGCAAGAGCACGAGACCGATAATGAGCAGTATGCCTGAGCGCGAGCGCGTGAAATGAATCAGTTGTTGTTGCGCTGAACGCTTAGGGCGTGTGCGCCTGATATGATGGGCTGGTGGCGGAGTCGTGGGCGGTGGAGTATGCACCGTCGTACGGCTTTTCTGCGGCACCCGAAAATTATTGGAGGTCTGCTGTGGCGCACGATAGCGAGCAGTGCCACTAGAGCTAATCGGAGGTTTTGTGTACCCTGTTTCTGTTTGCGTGTCTTTGCCAGTTGACTCATCCTCATCTAGTTCAGTAGCGACGTGTCGGGTCGTTTGCTCAAGATGGCGTGAGGCACGAAGAATCTTAGGGATCTCAGGGTGCTCAAGATGATCAATTGGCTGATAGCGATATCGTGGTTGTGATTGTGATTGCCTGGGCGGCACGCTTGCTCGTCTGCTTTTCTGAGGAGGGTATTCAGGTTGCTCGTCGTTATCTGACGGTGTTGTGTGCATAGTACCTTTCCCCCCATCTCATTATGCCATTACGTTTCATTATGATATTTGCCATATTACTATAACTGCCCAGCAAGTTCAAAAAGCCACGACTATAGTCCCATAGACATTCACTTACGCCATGCACCGTGGTTTCCAGGGCAACAGCCAAGGGTGGACACACTCCCCCCAATCTCCCCTTTTCTCCACGAACCAGCTCACAGAGGCCCACC
>JBPCJY010000083.1:0-8556 GCA_051004815.1 Ktedonobacteraceae bacterium | reverse complement strand
CCCCTACCATGGACGAACACGCCCGTCCATGGTAGGGGTGCCCCTCGCGGGTACCCTGGGGATGGGGGATGGGGGCGTCATTCCATGTTGGTTTTGTATATGAATGTGCGCTTATTCATCTGCATCTGTCCCTGACAATACTTCGCTGATGAGGGTGAAGTAGGTCCAGAGGCTGTCGCCTCGCCGCCAATCGCCGGGACGCTGTACGGGAGCAGGTTGCCAGCTTCCGGCGTGGATGTAGACGCAGTACCACTTCCAGCCCTGTGTGAGTGGATCGCTGCATGCTTCATGATAGGCGGACTGATAGAGGTGTCCATTGACAGAGAGGGGTATATCCTCCTTGAGGTAGAAGCCGACTGGCGGCAACTCTGGATACTCGGTGGGAAAGACAATCAACAGATCGGTTGTTCTGGCAATGCTATGCCATAGTGGAGGCATGACATATTGATTGGCGATCATCCAATCGGCGTGTTCTTCGTCGAATGACACGCCTTTCCTAAACAACTTCTCTGCTATGTCGTAGACCTGTTCAGTAATGATCTGTTTTGAAAGGAAGGTGCGCTCTCCCCCATAAGTGACCCCTTTGGTTCTATCAGGGATCGTGGTGATCTTGACGGGATTGCCATGTTTATCAAACAACTCCGATGGTTTATAGGTATAGTTTGATTGGATGGGCCTGAAAGCCGCACCTTGTTGCATGACTGGTCGCCGACCAGGGCCAGGGTTCACCTGCTGGATCAGGTTCTGACCGGTAATGCCAGAGGCTGGAACTTGAATTCTTCTGCCGTTGATGATTGCCATGAGTATATTCTCCTTCTTGCTCGTCAAGCGTAAACTTATAAACTCAGACCATCTACATCGATCTCATCAGATGCAGGGACACGCGTTTCATTGCCGCTGGCGACGTTGACGTTCACGCCAAATTCGACATCCAGGATTTCAGATGTAGGAACCGCTATCTCGTTGTCCACTTGATCTACAGTCACCTCGTCCTCATCCTCATCCTCATCCTCATTCTCGTCCAGCTCACCGGTTTGTGCTTGAATAAGGTCTTTAAACTGCTTCTCTATGCTCTCCTCGCCTTGCGCACCATTTTGGGCTGCAAGGTAGTCTTCATAGTACACCGCTAAGTTGATAAAACCTGAGCACTTGAGTAGGATGTCTGACCCGGCTGTCCCGATAAAAGCTGCCACCTCGACGCGAATACCAGCTTTCCTGACTTCTTGAATGAGCGGGACAAAATCGGAGTCACCGGTTGCTAAGACAATGACGTCGGGTTTCACCTGGTACATGACCTTCAACACATCCATGGTGATTTCAACGTCGAAGTTGCATTTGTAGGTGCCACCGGCAATGGTGCCCTTCTTGGTATGGACAATATAGCCGGAACGCCATAGCTCCTCGATCTCGCCGTCCAATCGATGCTCGTTCCTTGGATTGATGGGGACGTAGCAATACGCATCGACGAGAAAGCGCTGCTCACCAACATAGTGGAGCAGGTCCTGATAGTCCACACGATACCTTTTCTCCCTGGCTGCTCGATGAATATTCGCGTAGTCCAGGAAGACGACGACTTTTTCTTTTTCCATTAATGCTCTCTCCTGTTCGGAATGTGATTCCCACTGTCTATTCAGTATCAGTAAAGGAAGTGGATTGGCTGTACTGAACCAGGAAGAATCCGGTTTATAACGTTTCTCCACTCGCGGCCAAAGTATAGCGCACATGAGCGTTGCAACTTTGCAACTTTGCAACTTTGCAACGATTTCACCCGCAACAGCGTAATAAAAGTTGAGAAGTGTTTCGCTCAATGCATTGTACTGAAAGGCCACCCCATCCCCAGGGTACCCGCAAGGGGTACCCTGGGGCGGTGGCCTTTCACTCGTAGGTTTTTTGGAATGGAACAGGGAAAGTGGGACCTGTCATGCTGAGCACCGCGAAGAATCTCTCGTCGGCCAGCACGCAGATTCTTCGCGGCGCTCAGAATGACAGGCGAGGTCAGCGCGTTTCCAAAAAACCTACGAGTGAAAGGGGGCGGGGGGCAGGGTGTGGCTAAAGAAAAGCAGGCACAGCAGGCAACAAGGTAGGTTAGAGCTATGGCTAAAGGCTGGTCCATAGACGATTATAATCGGCAGATTTTCGGCCAAAAAGTAAAAGCATATCGCGTGACTTTACATTGGTCTCTTGGACATCTTGCTCAACTGAGTGGCGTGAATAAGGGGACGCTACAACATGTTGAGAAGGGGGAAGTTCATTTGCCAGATGCTAAACGGCAAACGGTAATAGATGTGCTCATAGAGGCACTTCAACAAGCTGGGCAATCCGCAAACCGGCAAGAACTCCTAAAATTAGCCGATCTTCCTACAGCTTCCACAGTTCTAAGCACCGTGCCGTCTACTCCTCAATTGCCAGGAGTGGAAATTTCAGGAGCAAGCAGCCAAGAAAAGTCGTTTCACGATAAATCCCATGAAGAGTATGCCGAGATATTAAACCAGCAGCAAGAGTGGCAACTGGCAGGAACGTTTTGGCTTCTTGCTGCACAAGAGGCGAAACGTGCTGGTGATTGGGCTAAATGGAGTCGATGTCTCTTACATGCAGGACTGATGGCACTCACCTGTGGTCAATTTGAGATTGCTGAGAGAAGATTCAAAGAGGTTATTGACAAAGCTCAGGATGAGGCGACTCCGCTAGCGGTAGCAGAAGCTTCCATTCGACTTGGCTGGCTTTCCTATGAACAAGATCGATTTAGCCAGGCCAGGCAAGCTCTCCTACATGGCCGAACACTGCTACAAAACGCTGCAAGCAGGAGCCAGGGATCACTTCATTTTCCCGAGCACGGCTCCATTCTTGTCCATGAAGGGCGTGAGGTGATAAAGGCTCTAGAAAGTACGAGGTTACATTGGCTAGGGCGAACATATGTTGATTGGGGCATTGAGCAAGATAATCAGGGGCTTATAAGAGAAGGTTTGGTGAGGTTACAGAAAGCTGGGGATTACGATGGTGAGCTTGGTCTCTATGGGAATGTCGGGTTTGCGTTGCTCCGTCAAATCCCCGCCTTGCTTCATGTAGGGGAACTGGATACTTCTGAAAATTATCTGGCACGAAGCGAAGAACTACTTGGTACACGAGGGACGGCAAGAGGCCATATCTATCTTCATAAGGGACGGCTCGCGCTCGAAGAGCAGCCTAAAAAGGCAAAAGATTTCTTAGAAAGTGCTCGTGAGAGTTTTGTCGAGCCGATAGTGTACTCACAAGGATTAGCGGAAGTATGCAAAGAAATAAGTGGAGTTTACTTGATGGATGACAAGAAAATGGGAGACGAGATAGCACTCCAGTATGCCTTAGCGACCGTTGCCCTCCACCCCTATCGCCGGAATGTAGAGCTTCTTCAGTTGGCTGCTCATAAAATGTATTGGCGTATGGGCGAAAACAGGGCAACATTCAATACATTGTGGCAGACCTTGGAAGAGAAACTTTGGAGTATGGAGTCGGAACCTTTCTCAGACTTGAGATACCTCATGAAGTCTTTTCACGATAACGGAATAGCTCATGTAGAGTCAGCCATAGTGAAGGCAAGGAAGGCTATACAAAATGAGCTATCATAAAGATCGAAAAGCGGCCCGGCAACAACAAAAAGACAAAACCGAGAACAGCCCTCGGCCTTGCCTTGTAGTGCTAAAGATGAAGTATGTACGCAACGGGTTAGTTGCGGGGAACACGGACTTTGTCGAAACACGAGCTGCAATAGACAGGACGATCATTCTTGGGTAAGAATGGCACTTGTGTCTCGGCACCACATTCGGCGCAGATAACGTCGTGCATTTCGCGTGGGGCGCGTTCGCCAGAACGTCCACCCATGCCACCAGACGAGTTGCGGCGTGCTGAGCGGCAGGAAGGACAACGACCAGGCTGATTCATCAGGCCTTTTTGCTGGTAGAATTCCTGTTCACCGGCGGTGAAGACGAAATCATTTTCGCAATCACGGCACTTGAGAGTTTTGTCAACGAAGTTCAACTAGGGACCTCCTTGTGATATGTTGGTATTCCTTCCAATTCGGGTCCATATCCTTGCAGATGTCACCAGTCGCCTCCTCCCCTTACCAGCGAGGGGTCTGGACGGAAAACCTGGACGAGCCATCTTTTAGTAGGGAGTTGATTACGGAAAGCGTCCCACGCTTCCCTCCGAGGCTATCAAGCCCTGGCAAATCCCCCACATGCCTTGCGAGTTTGGCCGGGATATTAAGGATACCGAAAAAAAGCATACATCATCTTTTGGTGATTTGCAAGAGTTTTTTCACTCAATTTTCACAGTGTTGCTTATTTTTATACATTCTTTATGTGTAATTGTGACACGAAGTAAGCTTTTGCTATGGATAGAACTGCGAGAGCAGCGGGTGATGAAGAGTCTAGAGGGTATATTGCTTGCGTATCATACGTTACTGTGCTATCTTGAATGTATATTTTACTGTATATTTTGTTTGTTGTTCAGAAGATGCTATTCAGGTTTACATGTCACCTTTTTTCTCTTTTACCATTGATGCTGAATGCCCGGATAGTTGGGCCAGGGCTGGCACGATGCAGACGCCGCATGGGACTATTCGCACGCCCATTTTTATGCCCGTGGGGACGCAGGCCACTGTTAAAAGCGTTTCACCAGAAGAGCTACGCGCTGCTGGCGCACAGATTATCCTCGCGAATACCTATCATCTGATGTTGCGACCGGGTTCTGCCTTGATCGATGCGTTTGGCGGCTTACATTCGTTTATGCATTGGGATGGCCCGCTGTTGACCGATAGCGGGGGCTTTCAGGTTTTTAGCCTGGGGCATTTACGCAAATTGAGCGAGGAAGGCGCGGCCTTTAAATCGCACCTGGACGGTTCTCCTCATCTCCTGACGCCCGAAAGCGTGATGCGTATCGAGGCGGAGCTTGGTGCGGATATCATCTTGCCCCTCGATATTTGTGCCGCCTATCCCTGCACCGCGGTCGAGGCAAAGGTAGCGATGGAACGCACGCACCGTTGGGCCGAACGCGCCCTGGTCGCCAAGGAACAGTATCGCCCAGAACAGACGCTTTTTGGTATTGTGCAGGGGGCGTTTGAACCCGCACTGCGCCAGGAGAGCGCGTGCTTTGTGGGCAACTTGCCGTTTGCTGGCCTCTCGATTGGTGGGCTATCGGTCGGTGAACCCAAGGCGATGATGTGGGAGATGTTGCGGTATGTCACTCCTGCTCTGCCACACGGGAAGCCACGCCACCTGTTGGGGGTGGGATCGCCCGAAGACCTGGTAATCGGTGTTGGCCTGGGGATGGATATGTTTGATTGTGTGTTGCCAACGCGGGTGGCTCGGCACGGGGGATTGTTCACGAACGACGGGCGGGTGAATATCAAGTCGGCCCGCTTCCGCATGGAGCATGGGCCAGTTGAAGAGGGTTGCGATTGTTATACGTGTCAGAACTATAGCGCGGCCTATGTCCACCACCTGGCACGCACCGAGGAGCAGTTGTATTATCGTCTGGGCAGTATTCATAACATTCGTTTTATGTTGCGGCTGGCTCATCAGTTGCGTGAGACCATTATGGATGGAACGTATCCAGCGTTCCGCGACGAATTTATCGCCCGCTATATTCCCGCCTCCGAAAAGGTGCGCGAAGAGCAGCGCGAAAAATGGCAAGCCGCCCGAAGGATGTGAACGCTATGCACGAACCCTATCGTTTTCTCAACACAGGCATACAGGATGCCGCCATGAACATGGCGATAGACGAGGCTATCCATCTGCATCACATTGATGGTGCGGTACCACCAACGCTGCGTGTGTTTCGCTGGTCTCAGCCAGCCATCTCACTGGGGCGTTTTCAGAACGTGGAGCAGGAGATCGCGGTTGAAGTGTGTCAGCAGCGAGAAGTTGACCTGGTACGGCGTCCTACGGGCGGACGAGCGGTCTACCATCGCGATGAGTTTACCTATAGCATTGTGATTGGCAAACGCTACGGTGTTCCCTCCGGCGTGGTGGCTGCCTATGCTTTCCTGGCGCAAGGACTGCTGGCCGCGTTACAAAATTTGGGGGTGCAGGCAGAGATGAGCGAAGAGCACGTCAGCAAACGTCCTTCCGCCGCCTGTTTCGCTTCCTCAACACAGGCCGACCTTACCAGTAGTGGCTATAAGCTGATTGGTAGTGCGCAAGTCTGGAAAGATGAGGCTTTGCTGCAACAGGGGTCACTGCCGCTTGTTGACCGCGCAGCCGAGTTTTTCTCCCTGCTGCGCTATCCTGATGAGCAGGCGCGTGCGGATGCTCTGGCACTCTATCGCAAGAAGACCACGCCGTTGCACACGTTTGTTCCCAATGCTGCATGGGAAGATGCGGCCTCGGCATTTCGCGCAGGCTTCAGCACAGCATTGCAGGCCGAATTCGTGGCAGGCGAATTAACGCCTTCCGAACGGGCATTGGCGCAACAACTTGTTGCTGAGAAATATAGTGTGTTGGAGTGGCGCAAGGAACGTGTGCGGTTGATTTCGTGATGACACAATTGTGGGCGAGTTTCATTTTTTGCCAAAGGGAAGGAGGGGAGGTGTGAGTAGGGACAACACCCTGCCTGGGGGCAGGTAAGAAGGACGTGGGGTGGATGTGGGGGCCTTGTGCTTGTCCTCGTCCTGTAGGAGTATCGAACCCTCCCACCAGGACAGGCACAAGGCCCCCGCATCCTCATCCCCACATCCCCCTGTCCCTACGCACGCTCTGCAACCCTCAATGCAAAAAATGAACCACACCCATAAATCGCGCCCTACTTGTGAGTACGGGTCTAATACGCTATACTTGCACCAATACCTCAGAATATTTTGCGGAGGAATTATGGGAAGACGTTGAATAATAGTGTGCGTCTTCATGAAAAGGAGCAACCTGCGTGAACATGTCGATAGATGTTGCGCGTAAGATACTGGAAGCGAGTAAACAACGCGCTAAAGAGTTACGGAGTCCGGTCAGTATCGCTATTGTCGATGCGGGCGGGCATCTGGTGCTCTTTGAACGAATGATGGCCCCATATGGTTGGGCGACAGGTGACATCAGTGTAGCCAAGGCAAGCACTGCCGTCATGTTCAATCAATCGACGGATGCTGTGGCGCAGTGGGGAGCCGGTATACCGGGCTTTGCATCCAGCCTGGCTACGATGACCCATGGCAAATTTATTATGGCTGCTGGCGGTTGGCCTATTAAGGTCAACGGTGCCACGGTCGGGGGTATTGGTGTGAGCGGAGGGAATGCGCCGGGGCGGGACGATGAGATCGCACGCGCAGGGCTGGGATCGTTAGAAGCATACGCACCGCCTATTCCGGCGCAACCAGCACGCTTACCGCAGCCTGTACCGCCGATGCAACCGCAGGCAGCCCCACCTGTTAACTCGCAGCAATATTCACGGCCATATATGCAGCCGTCTGCATCGTATCCGGCAATGCCGCCCGCGAATAATGCCAATGCTCCCATTCCTCTGTCGAATAGTAGTAGTTCCGCACCGTCACAGTCTAATGGCGGAAGCCAGGCAACGCCTCCATCCGGCGGTAGTGTGGAGCAGCAGTCCAATGCGCCTCTGGGAACGCAGTACCTCTACCCGGAGCAGCAACAACCGCAACAAGAAGAATATCCGTATAATGATGCGAATTCGCAATTCAACGACAACCGTTCTGGAGGACAATAATGACACAGGACCCCGCTCGCCGGTCTCCCTCGACATACAAGCGTTCCGCCCGTGCCGGACGCAACAAGCCTATGCTTGTCACCTCGCCTGAGAATGAGGAGAACAAAGAGAATGAGCTGGAAGATGCTCTTCCCACGCTAGAAGAAAGTCAAAGTGAAGTACAGGAGCCTGTCCAGGCTGTTCAAGCAGCACGCCCAGGACGCCGACTGCCCAGTTTTTTCTCAACCGTGGGCAAGAAAGCACCCACCGCTTCGTCCCAGGAGATAGATGCGACGCAAGCACGCCTTGCGCGTGCCACGCGCACAAAGGGTACTGTTGCCAAAGCACCAACTGAGACCAAGAGCGTGGCAAAGGCTGAGCCGAAAAAAGAGCCTGCCAAAGCGAGTACGCCTGCACGCCCGGCCAGTGCCTTTAAGACGAAGTACTTTATCGGCATGGGCATTTACCTGCTCGGTGCGAACTTCATCGGCATTGGGGAGTCGTCTTTCTTCGCCGCTAACCATTTAGACGCCGTACTCACCACGTTCAACTTGTTTGGTGGTACCATTGTCATCAAAACCTCGACGTTGGCCTTCCTGGCGACGCTGGTGATCTTGCTGGTACTACTGGCCCGCTTCGACTTGATTCCGCGCAGCTTTAGTGCGCTGAGTGGCAATCCGCCTGCCAAGAAGGGGAGTAGCAATAGTACCGCGAGAAATAGCCAGAATACGGTCGAGGGTAGCCGGGTGGCTCCTCCGACGATGAAACAGGGCGTCAAAGGCAAGCACGACAATCTCTACCAGGAGTACCGCGCTAACCAAAGACGCGACCGGAAGAAATAACGATACATATGCGGGACAAGCAGGCAGGTGGTTTCAGCATGCTGAAACCACC
>JBPCJY010000082.1:0-50177 GCA_051004815.1 Ktedonobacteraceae bacterium | reverse complement strand
CCCCTGCACTCACTCTATCTGGTTCTCACTTTAATAGCCATAAAGTGATATAATAGTGTACATTACCCATCGTAAAGATGGCATGAAGGAGTAAAAAAAGATATATGCCGAAAACAACAGTAAAGGTTTCCTCTAAGGGAACATGTATATATTGCCAGGGCGAATTTGAAAAGAGCAAAATGACTCAGCATCTCAAGTTTTGTAAGCCAAGAGCTGCTAAATTGAAAGCGCAAAATGCTAGCGATAAGCCAAAAGTGAAGTTGCTCCATATCTCGATTGAGGGTACATACCTTCCTATCTACTGGATGCACCTGGAAATTCCCGCCGATCATACTTTCTATGACCTGGATGGCTTTTTGCGCGAAACCTGGGTTGAGTGCTGCGATCATCTGAGCGAGTTCAAAGTTGGTAAAACATCCTATATGTCGAGAACCGAGGGCATGATCTGGGATATCTCCATACCTGGTGATACTTCCGAGGAGGAAAACGAGGACGAGGTCGTTGAGGACGAGGAAATTGAGGATGAAGAGGATGAAGAAGAGGGCAGCACTCTTTCTCCAGAGGAGGTCGTTGAGCAGGTTCTTGAAAATATGGCTGAAGAGTTTGGCTCAGAGTTGAATGGGCTGCCGCTAACAGAGATTGAGGCCAAGATTACAAGCTTCCTGGTGAAAGAATTTGACGCTGAGGACGGCGTGATGCCTCCTGAAACTCAGCCTATGATCAATATGCTCGCGACTATGGTGCAAATGGGCGCACTCAGTACGTTCAGGGACATGCCAAAAGAGCATGACATGAGTGTTGAGTTAGATAAGGCACTCAAAGTTGGCCAGAAGTTTTCCTATACATATGACTTTGGTTCTTCAACCGACCTGACCTTAAAGGTCATAGCTGAACGCGAAGGCATCGCAGGTGCGCAAGGTGCCGAAAGTGAAGATGAGGACGAGGATACCATCCAGGTAATGGCTCGTAACGAGTCACCAGTTATTCCTTGCCGTTCTTGTGGGAAGCCGGCTATCGGTATTTTTTCTGGTTATGGTGCCCCTCAATACGGTGCCGTCTGCGAGACATGTGCCAAAACTGACCGCGGCGAATACGATGAAGGGATGCTACCGATTGTCAACTCTCCACGCGTAGGTGTGTGCGGCTATACCGGTGATGCCGAATATGTTGATTGGGATGAGGACGAGGAGCTTGACGACGAAAAGGAAGACGAGGAGGAATAAGGAAGTTCCTCCAAAGCTATAAAGCCAGAAGCGGAAGGGTACGTTGCCTTTCCGCTTCTGGCTTTATAGCAACATGCGAATAGCTTGATAACGCTCCGTGAATCGCTGAGATGTAATACGTGGATAGCGTCCCTTTCCTAACTGTGCCAGAACTTCTTGATAGGACGCATCAAGCTCTTGCAATGTGATGATTTGCTCTTGCACGAGTAATCTGACATCTGCAATGTCGCGGCTATTCCCGCGCTCAATCTTGCTCAAAGCAATGCTATAAAAATCGAAGTAGAAAACGTCGATCCCACCATAGCGATCGACATACTGTGCGTGGGCTTCCCATTGAGAGGGAAGGGGGATGAAATCTACCGGTGAGGCAAACTTGACATTGACTTGCATCTGTTGTATCAAACGCTGAATTGCTACGATAAGCTCACCCTCGTTTGCACCACTGACTTGCACATCAATATCCTGCGTAAATCCAGGACGTACTCCTGCATGGACAAGGGCTGCATCTCGCACGAGATAGAGGCGTCCAGGTCTGCGGAATGTTCGCCCTAGTTGTTGTAGAAATGACTCAATCGCGGACTTATCAACGTTTGGCCGCATACTCATGTCGCCCCCCCGTTCGTTTTGTGCTTCATCCACTGGTATGGTAATAGGTGTTACTAGCTGGTGATGCTTAGCCTCTTCCTGGCGCAAGAGGTGGTCAATTTGATTTTGCCAATCACCGAGAAAGCTGAAAGGAAGACCTGTACGGGCTTGCTCGGCCTCTTGCAGGGCCAACAATCCCCATGTTCCATAGTGACTTGCTGGTGGTGGCAATTGCCGGCTTTGCCACAGAGACGCAAACCGTTGTTCAGGAAAACACGGTGCATGACCTGATGCAAGCGTCAAGCGGATAGACCATAGGCGTTGGAGGTAGAGCGTGGCCAGCGTCAGGGTAGCTATTTGTTCTGCCACGGCTGGTTTAGCCGTTTGGAGTGCTTCGATGATACTATCCGCAAGTTCAGGATGTAATTAAGAACAGTGCAATACTGGCATCGCGCACGCGTGGAAATTCATCACATTGTGCCAGACGTTGTATCAGCTCAACGGGAGAAAGCTGCATTTCTTCTTGATGAGCAGGGTTATCAGTATGCTCCAGACCTACTAAATAGGTGACACCCCAATGAGAGAGAAGACGAATGAGTTGATCGACCTCGTTCCATGAATCTGGAATGCTGTTGAGGGCGGTATGTATACTCATTTCGCTTGTTCCCTTCCTGATGCGAGTAATCATCATAAGCCCAAACGATAGTAGGTTGTACCCTATGACAAGCATAAGCGATGGTTGTAAGACTTGTCAAATTTGCTTTTTGGGAGTGGGGCAATGCTCACTTGACCGCGTGTATGTTGCAGAGAACGTGCTATGATATTACTGGTTGAACCAGGAATGATTCAGCACTTTTCGTCTTGCCGATGCTGACAAGACAAAAGGTGAAGGGAGGAAATAGCATTGAGTTCTGCAACCTATACCGATCTTTTCACGCGCTTCCAGGAACGACTCGCTGCGGCTGGCGGTGAGTCTCAGCAGGCAACATCTTTAGCGGGCGCAGCCGATATTATTGCCGCCCACCCCGCGTTGGTGGCCGGTGAAATTGTCGTCCCGCCAGGCTTTGGCATGCATCCACAATGGGGGGCGATCCTTCCGCTATTGAGCGGGAAAGGCATAGCTATACGCGAGGCTGGTAGCCCCGCCAGTGTTGCCGATGCTCCTGTGGGTCTTTCCGGTGCGGAACTTGCCATCGCTGAAACGGGTTCTGTTCTCCTCGCTGAAAATTCACTCGCAGCCAGGGTGGTGAGCATGCTGACCTTGACGCATTTCGTGTTGGTGAGTGCGGACAGGCTTGTTCCTATGCTCGATGCTGCTGCCGGAGTACTCCAGCAAATGACCAAAGCAGGTGCCGATCAGCGTCATTACATATCTTTTGTGACAGGCCCAAGTCGCACCGCTGATATCGAGCGCACGCTGACCATTGGCGTGCAAGGCCCAAAGGCGTTATGTGCCATTGTTGTTACGGAAGAGAAGGGAGCCAGAGCGTGAGTGAAAAATATGAAGTTACCCCTCCTCAACAGGTTGTAAGCGAAGAAACGGCGAACCCAACAAACGAGCATCAGCCTTTTGAAGTACGCCTGGAGGATGCCCTTCATGACGATAACATGCATCGCGCCCTGGAACGCTTTGCACCTTCCTGGCGTGCATCCCGTGTAGCAGTTTTTGCTTCCGAGGAAGCCGATTACGGCTCTGACTATAGCTTTGCGCACATGCGCTCTACCCTGCGCAACGCAAAAGATTATGCCATTGAGCACCAGGCGGAATTGATCGCACAGTTTAGAGCGCAGGCAGAGGCTGCTGGCGCAATTATTTACGAGGCACGCACAGCAGAGGATGCTAACCGCTACATTTACGAACTGTGTCAGCGCAAAGGCATAGACCTTGTCGTCAAATCTAAGACGATGGTGAGCGAAGAGACCGAGTTGAATTACTACCTGGAAGCTCGCGGCATCAAGGCCGTTGAAACCGATCTGGGTGAATGGGTGGCCCAACTCGCTCATGAACGCCCCTCACACATGGTAATGCCCATTATTCACAAGAGCCGCCAGCAGGTAGGTGCGATTCTTACCGAAGCGATAGGACGCGAGATTTCGCGTGAAGATGTGGCCGAACAGGTCGCGGTCATTCGTGTTGAGCACCGCAAGTCGTTTCTCAGTGCTGGTATGGGTATCAGCGGGGCGAACGCGCTCATCGCTGAAAGTGGCACCGTGATGATGATTACCAACGAGGGCAATGGCCGTCTCGTAACTTCGTTGCCACCCGTACATGTCGTGATGGCTGGCTATGATAAACTAATCAGTACATTTTCGGAGGTAATGACGCAATTGCGCCTACTTGCCCGTAGTGCCACAGCCCAGCAATTGACCAGCTATACAACGTTTATCACCGGCTCAGCTACGCCGGATAAAGAGATGCATATTGTGCTCATCGATAATGGACGCAGTGAGATGCGCGACGATCCCCGTTTCAAAGATGCTCTGCGCTGCATTCGTTGCGCCGCTTGTGCCAACATCTGTCCGCCCTATCAGCAAGTGGGAGGGCATGCTTTCGGCTATATTTATAGTGGGGCTATTGGCCTGGTCATTACTCCATTTTTGCATGGCATTGAGGCAGGAGCAGGGCCACAGGGTCTCTGCGTCAGTTGTAATGCTTGCGAAACTGTCTGCCCTGTGGAGATACCTCTGCCAAGCCTGATTCTCGATGTACGCAGTCGCGTCGTAGAGGCAAAAGGTCTGCACTGGATCAAGAAACTTGTCTTTGGGACGATGGCCCATCCACGCCTCTTCGGTGTCTTTACGCGTCTTGCCAGTCTCGGTCAGTTGCCGCTTACGTGGGGTGGTCGCTATATTCGCGCTCGCAACTTTGGCGTACTTGGCAAACTTCCCATCATGCACTCTCTGGCTGAGCTTGCACGATGGCGCAGCCTTCCCGCCTTCGCGACAAAGCCCTTGCGTGATCGGGTAAAAAGGCAGGTGTCACAGTCTGCTAGTAGTATATTAAATCATACCAGTGCGGAGCGTTCTGGTCTGACAGTCTGCTACTTCGCGGGTTGTATGATAGACCGTCTTTTTCCTGAAATGGGTGAGGCTGCCATCAAAGTGCTTCAAGCTTGTGGCGTTCAGGTTACATTCCCGCAGCAGCAAAGTTGTTGTGGCCTGATTGCCCTCAATTCTGGTGATCGCGCCGATTGTGCGACCATGGCGCGGCAGACGATTACGATGCTGGAGCAGGCACTGAAAGAAAGTAAAGCTGACTACATTGTTGGGGCCACGACAAGCTGTGTTGTCACCCTGAAACAAGACTATATCAGGCTCTTCGAGGACTTACAGCAGCAAGGGTGGCTACGGCGAGCGCGTGTACTGGCTGAAAAGGTGATGGATTTTGCCAGCTTTATGGATTATGTAGTGCTGGCAGGAGGAGCTACTCTTCCGCTACGCGAACTCAATGCATCCCCGGATGTGATCGTGACCTATCACGATTCTTGCCAGTCGATTAATTGTCTTGGGCTACAAGCAGAGGCGCGGCATATCATCCAGGATGTGTTGGGACTAGAGTTGCGCGAGATGCCTCAGTCGGATGTATGTTGCGGCTTCGGAGGCGCGACTTCTATGGAGCATGGAGATGTGGCGGAACGCATGATGAACAATAAGCTGCATAATGCGGAGAGTACGGGCGCGACGGTGCTTGTGACAGACAATCCGGGATGCCTCATGCATCTGCGTGGAGGCGTAGATGCCAGTGGACGGCCTCTCCGTGTGTTGCACTTAGCCCAACTTATCGCTGAACAGTTAGCGTAAAAGATAAAAAAGGTGAGGCGCCCTTTCCTACTAAAAGTGCGGCACATGTACGACAGGAAATGGCTTGCTTTGACCGAAGGCTGTGCTATATTTCTTAGCGTGTCATTTGTATGAGATGAGAAAGGAAACCAATGAACGATAGCATTAACCTTGCAGAGAAGCTTGCCCTCTTTTCCGAGTACTGGTCCCCACGAACCGTCACCCGTTTCAATGGTCACGACATTATGGTCGTCAAGGTTCAGGGCGAATTTGTCTGGCACAAACATGATGATACAGATGACTTCTTTCTGGTTCTCAAGGGACGCTTGACTATCCATTTGCGCGATCGCGACGTGGTATTGGGCCCGGGAGAATTGTTTGTGGTGCCACGCGGCATTGAACACCAACCGTTCGCAGAAGAAGAAACACATCTTCTCTTGATCGAGCCAACTGGAACCCCAAATACCGGCGAAAAAGCGACGGCGGCACCACAGCAATTTATCTGATCGATTCAAAAAAATGTCTAAGAATGGAGAACGGAAGGTTCACCGCGACATCTGCTCGTCGAGGTGCGCGAGGACTTCCGGCCATGCTTGTTCATGCCCATCTCTCGATTCCTGATCCAGAAAGCCCGCGTGTGTGAGTAGTAGTTGTGTTCCGCTCCCCTCAGGCGTAAGCTCAACTGTTACTACGGTTTCGGCTCCCTTCGTTCCTCCCAGTCCGGTGAGCCATGTCAGTTCGACGAGCCGATCACGCTCAAGCCTGAGAAAGCGACCGTAGTGCGGATAGCGGTTTCCCGCGTGCTGTGTCTCCCAAAAGAAGACAGCATTGACTTCGGCCTTCATCAACACCGTGCCAGGGGCTGCAAACCAGCGATCCATCTGTTCGGTCCACGCTCGAAACAGCACGGAAGGTGTGACACGCATCGTTCGCTCAACAGTCAGATGAAAGGGCCTCGACGAAAGGTCGGGCGGGCAAATTGGTTGTATATATTTCATCGCTTTCCTTTCCTGAATGAAGGTTGCCATCATAGAACAAATATATAAAAATGATTATATGACTGTCAAGATGTGGAACTACTGCATGCATGCTGATCACTTCTGCTAAGATTGCCGCTCTTGGTTTTTGTGAGGACGCTATACCTGGAGCAGGTGATAAAATAAAAAAAACGACGTTGAAAGAACAGTATGAGGAGATGAAAAATGGATGAACCACAGGTCCTGTCAGGCGCGGAACCATTCTATGCTGAAGGTGGACGTACAGGCATTCTGGTATCACATGGCTTTACGGGCTGCCCACAGAGCATGCGTTATTTGGCGGAACATCTAGCCCAGGTCGGATACACCGTGGCGTTACCACGTTTGAAAGGGCATGGTACCACTGTAGCTGACATGGCAGCCAGCACCGCCAGCGATTGGATAGGCGATCTTCACACAGCCCTTTCCTGGCTACAACAACGCTGCGATACGTTCTTTATGACGGGCTTATCCATGGGCGGCACTTTGACGCTCTTTATGGCAGGCCAATATCCGAATCTTTTCAAGGGCATTTTGCCGATCAATCCCCTTATCTTTGCCAATAATACCGACCTGGCTTCGCTGGCTTATATGGTTCATGGGCCAGCCGAGATTCCTGGCATAGGGAGCGACATTAAGGCACCTGGCGTCACAGAACTGGCCTATGCTACTACGCCAGTTCCCGCTCTCAAAGAGCTGTATGCCCTGGCAAAGGTCACGGACGAACTCTTACCGCGCATTGCTATTCCAACCTTGCTCTTCGTTTCGCGGGAAGATCATGTGGTACTGCCCGCCAATGCCGAGTACATTCTTAACAAGATCAATAGCACTGAGAAACGCCAACGCTGGCTAGAGGAGTCGTACCACGTAGCCACGCTGGACAACGATAAAGACATCATCGTTCAGGAAAGTCTCGCCTTCTTGCAAGCTCACGCTTGAGCAACCAGCAAAGTTAGACCTATCAGTGTATGGTGCTTGAATTTTAGCTGCTCAATCTGCGCAAGAGCTTCATTTGGGGATGGATTGGGCAGCTCAGCTATCTTGACAAACTGACCTCCCGTCATATATTGTACAACCATTCAATGTGGCTACACGGTAGCTTTCCTACAAACAAAAGATTGGAGAATTTTATGCGGCAACTCAACAACACACAAAAGGAGATTGAAATGAGAAAAGACAGCACACAGAGGATGCTACTGTATGAAAATAGTAAACATCGGGATCGTAGCGCACGTAGACGCTGGAAAGACAAGCCTGACGGAGCGCATCCTATTCGAAACAAACGTCATCGATGAAATTGGCCGAGTTGATCAAGGAAACACCCAGACCGATTCACTGGATCTGGAAAAGAGAAGAGGCATCACGATCAAAGCCTCGGTCGTTTCCTTTTTTGTACAAGATCTGAAAATCAACCTGATTGATACCCCTGGGCATGCAGACTTTATCGCGGAAGTTGAGCGTTCCTTCAGCGTTTTGGATGGAGCGATTCTGGTGATATCGGCTGTGGAAGGCATTCAAGCTCAAACAAAATTCCTCATGGCTATCCTCATGAAGCTTGGCATTCCAACGATCATCTTTGTCAACAAGATCGATCGGAGGGACGCACAGTCTCATACCCTCGTCAAGCATATCAAAGAAAAGCTTACAGCGTGTGTGATTCCATTCTACACACCCGAAAATATCGGCACAAAGCAAGCGTTTATTGTCGAAAACAACTTCAGCGGCAAGGACCAAGCATTTCTGGAAGAGTGTATCGGGCTTATCGCGCTCAACGATGAACAATTACTTGAAGCTTACGTCAACGAAGAAAAAGTGCCGGAAGAGCAAGTAATAAGCGCGTTGACAAGCCAGATCAGGGATGCAAAGCTGTATCCAATCTTCTTTGGCTCAGCTCTGACCGGGATCGGCGTTGCGGAACTGCTCACGGGTGTTGCAGCGTTCTTCCCAGTAAATACCAGTGCAGAGGATGCCCCTTTATCCGCCGTTGTCTTTAAGATCGAAAGGGAAGCATCGGGCGCAAAGATCGCTTACGTCAGGGTATTCTCAGGAAGCATACATGTCAGAGCATATGTTTCTGTGAGCAGAGAAACGCACGAAAGTGAGGTCGAAACACGCACAGACAAAGTGAAAAAGCTTCATGTGTTCTGGGAAGGGAAAACCATTCAGTCCCCAAAAGTGGGCGCGGGTGAGTTCTGTAAAGTTTGGGGATTGAAGGATGTCAGAATTGGCGATGTCGTGGGGGAGCGGTCTGACAAAATAAAGCACCTTCATTTTGTGGCTCCTCAAATGGAAGCACGTATCGAAGCAAAATATCCGGAACAGAGCCACCAACTCTATCAAGCTCTAATGGAGCTGTCGGAAGAAGACCCGCTGATCAAAGTGCTGAAAGATCCCTTTCATCATGAAATCTATCTGCGGCTCTTTGGCGAAGTGCAAAAAGAAGTGATCGAAACGATGCTTCAGGAAAATTATGGCCTGGATGTCCAGTTCTCAGAGACAAGGGTCGTCTGCATCGAAAAGCCCAGCGGAACGGGGCAGGCATTAGAGATGATGGGAGCAGGAGAGAATCCATTCTATGCGACCGTCGGTTTCAGAGTTGAACCAGGAAGCCCCGGCAGCGGCATCAGTTATACATTAGAAGTAAAACTTGGCTCGTTGCCCCTCCCCTTTCACCGGGCGATTGAAGAGACGGCCCTTGAGACGTTAAAACAAGGGCTTTACGGGTGGGAAGTCACCGATGTTGCCGTGATCCTGACACATACCGGCTACTCCAGCCCTATCACAACGGCGGGCGATTTCCGCAAACTGGTGCCACTTGTTTTAATGGACGCGCTCTCCCAGGCTGGCACTGTGGTCTATGAACCACTGAACCAGTTTGAGTTGAGTGCCCCGATCCATGCCATCAGCAAAGCGATGTTCAGGTTGTCAGCGTTAAAGGCGGACTTTGAAAGGCCAATCCTGCGCGGCGATACGTTTCTTTTGACGGGAACGCTGCCAGTGGCGACGACGGAGGAGTTTAAAAGAAGCCAGCATTCTTTTACCGAAGGCGAAGGCGTTTTTCTGACGAAGCCATCTGGGTTTCGCAAAATAGAGCATGCTTTCCCCACAAGAAAGCGTGCGGACTATAATCCTTTGAACCGAAAAGATTACATGCTGCACATCCTACACACTTACTGAGCACCGCATGTATGTTCGGAATAGCTTTAAGGTCTGTGAAAGATTGCTGCGAAGGCAATCTTTCACAGACCCTGGGAATAGCTTGGACGGGGCTTGACAAATTCTATAGGTTTGTACCTATGTCAGCACTATCCCTTGTAGGTCAAAACGCGCCCCCACAGGCTCTTGGTTCCCCATATGCCCGCACGCAGGCATTCAAGCTGGACAATCTGACTATGGTCTACAAAAACATTGACTTCGGGGCCGTAATTCTTGATATACCAGGCAAAGACCTCGGGGTCAGCGGCCTCGAACATCACCTTCTCCAACCCCAGCGCGCCAATAATTTTGGCAGCCGCATCGGTGCGCCACGTTTTCACATTTTCGGTGATGCCCTCGGACTCAATCATAATCATGTAGGCACCGGCGTCCAGAAATTTCCTGGCCTGTCCAATAGCCCACTCCACATCCCGCGTGCCTTCTGATGCAAGCTCCTCGGCGGTAGTGGCCCCGCCCGCGCCGAACTGGATACCAACTTCTGGCTTAGCCTTGAGTCCCGCACGCTGCACCTTCTCAACCAGTCGCAACCAGTCATCGACCGGAATAGTGATAAAGCCGCTTGAGATTTCGAGAATGTCGAAACCCACATTGCGGCACTCCTCAATATAGCGATTCACGACCTCGGGTCCCAGTGTAAGCACATGCTCGATGAAGCCCCCTGTGGAGACCAGCACATTGTGGCGATGGGCAAGATCGATGATTTCCTTGAGCTGCTTCTCCGGCATCAGCGTGAAGGAACCGCCCGCGAATTTCAATGAATCTACATATTCGCCCATTGTTTCCAGTACATCCTCCAGGTAACGCTTGCCCATAGGAGTGTAGTAGGGGCCGCGGATCTCGGTGATACCGCGTGTGCGGGGTTTGCCCTCGCGCTCGTTCATGCGAATAAATGGAAATGCTCGCTCGTTCATAGGTTTGCCTCTCTTTCTCAGCTTAATGGGTGTTAATGGATGTTAATGCGTGCGTGCAAAAGACGCGCCTAATACCTCGGTCAACTGCTCTACTTCTTTCGTTTCCAGGTGAGCTACCGCCTCTACGATGGCCGCACGCTGCATGGCGTTGGTATAGGGAGTTGCGAGACGCTCAAACTTGGCGGTAGCCTTCTCCCACGACATTGGGCGTGTATAAAATCCTTCGTAGTCCTGCTTCTCTATGTCAAATGTCAGACCGTCTTTGAGCGTGATCTGTATATGGCAAGGCATCTCAGCGGGGAAACGTTTGCTCATTGCCGCGTTGGGTTGGATAGTTACTTTGCGTAGCAGGTTCTGCACATCCTCGCGCACGATGCGTTCCGGCTGATACTGTGCCGGGGAAACATCGCCGTCCAGAAGCGCGACCGCCACCATGTAGGGTAAGCTGTGATCGGCCTCTTCCTTGGTACGCACTCGTTGCTTGTCTCCCTCTTCACCCCCGCCGATGATGTGATACGCGACATCAAAAATGTCGATTCTGATGCTCTCAATCTCCTCTGGACGCACATGCCGGGCCGTACGCAGCTCCAGAACGCCTTCAAGTGCGGACTGCGAATGAAACTCAGCATTGTATTTCTTCACACTGGTGCGTCGTACGACCTCAAGATTCTCTTGCGCCCAATCCAGCTCGAAGTGTCCGGTAATGGCATCCATCAGGCCTTTGTTACCCTCAAACACTTCCAGCGGACCGGTGACGCCACGCATAGCGAGGAAGGTAGCGTGGGTAGCACCGAAAGCGGTGTTGGGATAGGCCAGCCCTTTCCAGTTGGAGAGGCTTCCCGTGCGGGTGACGCGCAAGGCGTTGTAGGCCGTTCCGCTCATCGCGACGGCATTCGCGATCTCGTCCTGGTTAAGGCCCAGTCCCTTAGCCACTCCAGCCGCCACCGCGTAGGCCCCTTGTGTCGTGTGATCGAAGCCTTTTGCCCGCACAGGAGCGACATCTGAGAGGCGGCACTGCACCTGATAGGCGAGTGCCAGGGCCGTCAAGAATTCCTTGCCGTTCTTATGGGCGTACTCGCTGGCTGCCAGCACCGCTCCGATATTGTCGCTGGGGTGGCAGGTCTCGTTTTTAGCAATGTAGCTGTCGTTGTAGTCCAGGTAACGTATAAGGGCCGAGTTGTAGAAAGCAGCGCGGTCGGGAGCAGTTTTTCCGCCACCGATCAGCGTTACCAGGGGCTTGCCGCCGAAGTCTTCAAGCTGGGCCTGCAACATCTTGATGGGTGGCCCCTCAATCGCCCCAAGAGCACAGCCGAGGGCATCCAGTATGCGAATCTTGAGTTGATGGCAGGCTTCCGCGGAAAGGTCTTCATACGTCATACGCACGACGAAAGCCGCCAGTTGTTCAACCTGAGTCATTTCTCCCTCTTTTCTCTTGTCTCAACGAGCGACGAACTCGCGAAGCATCAGTACTGTGTACCTTGTATCAATCTATGTTTTTGTGAATATATCCATAGTATAAGAGAAAAAGCTTGATGCGTCCAACACCTATTTGATATACTATTGATCTCACTGCGAGATCAATTGCTGAGGATGACCATCATGGAATTTTACCAACTTACCTATTTCCTGGCGGCGGCGCAGACACAAAACTTCCGTAAAGCCGCTGAACTGTGTATCGTTGCGCAATCCGCGTTGAGCCGCCAGATCGCGGCACTGGAGGACGAATTAGAGGTGAAGCTCTTCACACGCCATAAGAAACGCGTCACGTTGACCACAGCAGGCCAGGAGTTTGCCCTCTACGTTAGAAACGCCATGGAACAGTTACAGGAGGGCCAGTTATTTCTCGCTGAACTGCAAGCTGGACAGCGCGGTACCATTCGTATTGGGTGCATCGAATCGTTGACAACCGCTTTCTTACCAGCACTTTTTGCCTCTTTTCATCAACAGTACCCGCACATACGGCTAAAGGTGCGCGTGAACCATACGGATGAGTTGGTTACGGCGGTGGAACAGGGAGAAGTGGAGTTGGGCTTGATTCTTGATCCAAGGCTGCAATCGGAGTTGCTGATTGTCAAAGAATTATTTCGCCAGCCGCTCCATCTGCTTGTTTCAGCGCAGCATCCACTGGCTCAGAAGAAGGTTCCGGCGGTCACATTGGAGCAAATAATAACTGAACCGCTTTTACTACTGGACGAGACCTCTCGCATGGGACAGATCACCAAAAGAATCTTTGCCCAGCTGGGACTACCTATGCATCCACTCATTGAGATAGAATCGGTTGAGGGATTAAAAGAGATGGTCAGGCAAGGCATCGGTGTAACATTGACGCTTCCTGCCTTGATACGACCATCTCAGATTGGGTCTGATCTGGTACTCCTACCGATCACCAGCTTAACAGAAGAATTTATTTTTGCGCTCGTCTATCGCCGCGTTGGCTCTATTTCGCCAGCTGCCCGCGAATTTATCAATACCATTGCGCGGCAAACCATGCCGTCTTCTCACGATACCATAACCTGAAAGTACGGCTGTGATAGACTTTGTTGGCGAATGCAAGAACTACTGGAATAAGCCGCCTTCACCGCCCTGGCACCAAGCACTCATTGGCGGGCCGCTCTACTGCTCCTTATTGCATCCCATCAGTTCCTGCTCCGCACACCAACGCGCACACCTTCTCCGACGGTGCAGGGGAAACTTTCCCTGACAAGAGTGCTGCAACGGCTGCCGCTCCACTCAGTTCGGCTGCTACACCCATCTCAAACCAGAGCCAGCGAGCCGCCTCGCGCATCTCTTCATCTGTTACCAGCACGATATCATCCACATGCTGCTGAATGATCTCCAAGTTGATGGCAGCACTGCGACGAGGAGCAAGCGTCCCGGCTGTGGTCGTAATCTGTGACAATTCCACTATTTCGCCTGCTCGCACACTTTCGTAGAGCGTCGGTGCTCCAACCGGTTCAACTCCAATGACCTTTATCTCTGGTTTTACGCTTCGCACTGCTCGACTCACTCCAGAGATCAGACCGCCGCCTCCGATGGCTACCAGCAGCAGATCGATGTCGGGTGCTTCCTCCAGAATCTCCAGGCCAACAGTTCCCTGTCCTGCAATCACGAGTGGGTCGGCAAAAGGATGGATGTAGTTCAAGCCTTCCTGCTCGGCAGCTTGCAGGGCGGCCTGATTCGCCTCATCCCAGACGGCCCCCGCGAAAATGACTCTGGCACCCCAGCTTTCCAGCCTTTGCACTTTCACGAGGGGTGTGCTCTGGGGCAGGTAGATGGTCACAGGGACGTGAGCCAGCCACCCGGCATAGGCGACTCCCAATCCATGATTGCCGCCCGAAGCGGTGACAAGCCCATACTGAAGCTGGTTCGGGGGAAGGCTGAGGAGTTTGTTTACCGCACCTCGTGCCTTAAAAGAGCCACAAATCTGCAAGCATTCCAGCTTGAGATAGAGGGCCTGAGCCTCACATATCGGTTGCTTGACCGGCTTTGCCTCTATCAGTGGGGTATGCCGAATATAGTTCGCAATGCGAGTCTGTGCCGCCTGAATATCTTGTAACGCTATCACGCTGTTATTCTCCTGCTATGGAGCCTATCATTGCTCCTGGCAACAAACTATCTGTGTGCTAGCATTCTGCCACACATTGCTGATCTGTGCTAGTGGCAGAAAAGACAGGGAACATCAAAAAACTGCCATCTTGCACCGCCTACGCACGGCGGATTGGCGCAAAGGTTGCTATGGGATCTAAGGTCAAGAAATCGACCAGTATCTTGTTGCAAAGGTTCGGTTTCTCCACGAGAAGGCCGTGCGATGTACCGGGGACGACTGCCAACTCCCCGTCGGGTACGGCTCGGTAGAAGTCAATGGCGTGCTCAAGGGGAACTTCGTCATCATCGCTCACCATCACAAGTGTTCGGCAACTGATGCTCTTCAGGTCGTCCTTCGTCAGTGTGGGGCCGAGAGCATGCATCTGGTCAAGTTTCTTCTCCACGACCTTGTAATGCTCCTTCCCGTCAGGGGAGACCTCCCCGTAGCTGATGACGAGGAATTCTGGCGTTCCCATGCCGGGCTCAATCGCGCTGGGCCACCAACCACCTGCTCAATGAAATGGATCGTATCCTCAGCCATCAGTTCATAGCTGTAAGGGCCGTCCGCATCTGGCGTGTGGCCGTGACCGCGCCGTTCCGGCAGGAAGACGTGGAAATGGGACGCCAGCATCGGTAGATTTGGTTCAAATGCCCGCGAGTCAACCCCTACCCCACCGGGATGGGGCAGAACGAGTGGCTCACCTGCGCCTTGCTCGTCGTACCATGTACGAATTCCATTCAACTCAACATAGTTTGCCATAGAGATTTCCTTTCGCGGAATGCCCAAATTGACAGATTGTAGTTAGTAGCCCGGTGGGCGTTGGAATGCGCCAGTCACTTCCGATAGGGCCTTTGCAATCGCCAGTAGACGCGCTTCATCCCAGCGTTTCCCCACTACCTGTACCCCAATGGGTAAGCCATCATGATCCAACTTATACGGGAACACGACTGCCGGATGGCCAGTGTAATTGAACAACGTGCCATGGGCACTGACCAGCCAATACACTGCTTCCTGACCATCAACGTGCAGTGGGGTTCCTGGTTCGCAGTGTGGAAACGCTGTCACCATGGACGGTGGACACAGGAGCACATCCCATTCATCAAAGAACTGCTCCCACGCGAGAATGGACTGGTCACGGCGATGAAGGGCTTCCAGATATTGTGCGAGGGTGGTTGGTCGTTCCTGCTCTTCCGGTTGGAATGCACCGGTCATCATGCCAATTAATGCGCCGACACTCGCCAGTTCCTGGTTGAAATCCAATGCTGGCAACGTCGCTTCTTCCACGGCTGCACAGAAAGGATGGAGTTGCTGTGCCAGTGCTTTTACGGCATCGCGAATTTCCGTCGAGGCTGGAAAGCCCGGAAAGGTTGGGGCAAAGGCGATCCGCAGGTTCTTCAGTTCGAGTTGTGGCATCTCGTTAATCGGCACAGGCTGCACTTCGGTATCGCGTCCGTCTGGACCCGCGATGATCGAGTAAAGCAGTGCCAGGTCCTCGACGGTGCGTGCCATTGGCCCAATGCAGGACATGATGCGAATAGGTCGGGGTCCCGGAAGACCAGGGATCAGTCCGGTGAGGGGGACGCGCTGTTCGGTTGGCTTGAGAGCAAACAGGCCACAAAAATGCGCTGGAATACGGATCGAAGCGGACAGATCGGTGCCAATTTCAAACGGGGTCATCCCGGAAGCCAGTGCCGCTGCCGCGCCGCCACTGGAGCCGCCGGACGTGCGCTCGCTATTCCAGGGATTATTGGTGCGGCCAAAGATGGGGTTATTGGATTGATAATCGGCCAGCATCATGGGTACGTTCGTTTTGCCGATGAGAATGCCGCCCGCTGCCTTGAGGCGTGCGGTCACGGTGCTATCTTCCTGGGGGACGTAGTCGCCCAGCGGTGGGAATCCAGTTGTGGTACGCATGCCTGCCGTCGCATGGGCATCTTTCAGCGTAAATGGCACGCCATGCAGCGGCCCCCACACCTGGCCGCGAGCCAATGCTCTATCCGCTTCCCGCGCCCGTTCATACGCACGTTCGGTATCCATGGTGACGATAGCGTTCAGAGCAGGATTGTGTGCAGCAATCTGCGCCAAATGCGCTTCCAGCACTTCTGTGGCTGAAACGCGTCCTGCTCGGATGGCGGCGGCCAACTGTGTTGTACTGGCGAAAACAATATCCATCATGATTGCCTCGTTTTGGGAAACCTCTGGGCAGCGCGTGCCTGCGCCTTGACAGCCTCCTCTGTGCGGTTCCTCGGTGGTGTGTTCGTCTCGAGCGAGCTGAGAAGGGTGCTGGCGACTGCGGCTATCTCGTCAACTGCCGCCAGGAATGCAGCTTCATTGGCTTTCGATGGCTTGTGGAAGCCGCTCACCTTGCGCACGAATTGTAGTGAGGCCGCACGAATCTCATCCTCGCTCACAGGCGGTTCGAAGTTGAAGAGAGGTTTGATATTTCTACACATTAGCGTTCCCTCGCTTGTTGGGGCTACTTAAGGACGACCAAAGAACACATTGACGCCTTTTATTTTTCCGTTCAGTAGGCACCTTCTGGTCACTTGACCATTATAGCAAACGGGAAAGCAAAAAACTTCTCTAATCTTGCTTTTTTTGAGATTCAGCACCACGACATTGGCACAGACAAGCACCAGAGAATTCTCTGGTGCTTGAATTTCCTTGAGCTTACCTTCGATGTATAGAGTGCGGAAAAGACACATATTTCTCTGCCCCAAGCAGATTACTGTGTGGTGATCGCCGCTCTGCCGCCACGTAGTACATATTTCTGGATTTTGCCGGTGGCAGTTTTGGGCAATTCAGGAACAAACGTGAACGACTTAGGCACTTTGAAGTGTGCCATGCGGTCGCGAACGAAGGTACGTAGCTCCTCCTCTGTTGCGCTCTGCCCTGCCTTGAGTACGACAAATGCGTGCGGAGCCTCGCCCCATTGCACATCGGGCAGGCCCACGACCGCAGCCTCCTGTATCGCCGGGTGACGCAGGAGCATACCCTCAACCTCAACTGAGGAGATATTCTCGCCCCCACTGATGATTACGTCCTTGAGGCGATCGCGGATTTCGGCATAGCCATCAGGATGGACGACTGCCGCGTCGCCTGTATGAAACCAGCCTCCCTCAAAGGCGCGTGCCGTCGCTTCAGGGTCGTTGTAATAGCCTTTCATGACGACATTGCCGCGTGCTACAATTTCGCCAAGGGTCGCCCCATCGTGCGGAACCTCTTTGCCTTGTTCATCGATTACCAGCAATTCACCAGAAGTGATCAATTCCACTCCCTGGCGGGCCTTGATGGTTGCGCGTGCCTGGGGAGAGAGCGCGGCATGCTCTGGGCGTGGTTCGCAGATGGTGATGAAGGGGGCAGTCTCGGTCAGGCCATACACCTGCGTGATCTCCCATCCTAGTTCGCCCTCGATCCGCTCGATGGTTGCCGCGGCAGGTGGTGCGCCTGCCGTCAATACACGCACAGTGCGCTGCTCCGACCCCTTCGCGGATGGGGTTGACCCGGCCTCAGTGGGTAGCAAGATACGCCGCACCTCCTCAGACGCATTGGCGATGGCGATAAGGATAGTTGGTGCTGCACAGAGCAGCGTTATTCCTTCATCGCGAATCAGCGTGAAGATCGCACGCGGTTCCACCTTGCGCAGGCACACATGGGTTCCACCAACAGCAGTGACAATCCAGACGAAGGTCCACCCATTGGCATGAAACATCGGCAGCGTCCACAGGTAGCGATCAGCAGGCGACATTGAGACATGGATTAGCGTGCTGACCACGTTCATATACGCATTGCGATGGGTAATCATCACGCCTTTGGGGCGCGAGGTCGTGCCGCTGGTATAGTTGATGGTCAGCAGCTCATCCTCGGCAATCGGTGGGCGGGTGAAGGTTTCTGGCGCATTCTCCAGCATGGTCTCGTAGTCAAGCCAGCCCGCTTCGCGTAAGGGATCGGTCAGACCTTCGAGTGCCACGACGTGCTTGACCTCCGGCAACTCATGGCGAATACGCTCGACATCTTCTAAATAGTCGCTATGGACACAAACCACCTTCGCACCACTATGCTCGATGATGTAGGCGAAATCGTCAGCGACGAGACGATAGTTGATCGGGACGAGTACCGCTCCAATCTGGGGTACGGCGTAAAAGGACTCAAGTTGGGAATGTGTGTTGGGGGCGATGTAGGCGACGCGGTCGCCCTTACTGACGCCCAGGTGCTGGAGCGCGGCAGACCAGCGATCACAACGTCTACCAAACTCTGCGTACGTCAAGCGCAGATCCTCGTCAACAACAGCCTCGCGCTCAGGATACAAGCGCCGTGCGCGGCGTAGGAATTCAAGTGGGGATAAGGGTGTTTCCATTGGATGACCTCCTGAAGCATCGGCACTACCGTTACTGTATGTGCCTCATTATGTTTGCCACAATCGATACTTTTGCAGCCGCGATAGAGCGGCTGCTGGCAACGACATTCATCAATGAATGTCAGTACGAGAGGTATGATTAAATACTAATATAACATATTAGCAGGATCATCTGGGGGTTAGCATACATCGAGTGAATACAAGGGCCAGACTTAGTGCTGACCCTCCACTTTCCATTCATATTCGCTGCTACGTACCCACTTCAGACAAAGCATTGTCAATCGCTTCGTCCTGTGTGAGCATTGTTCCTGCATTCCACTCCCTGGCAAAGCTCGCCTCGTCGAGTGCTGCTCTTGCAGTCGCAACCGTTTGCTCGAACGCTTCGCGCTGGGCTTGGAGGAGTGGAGCCTGTATCTGTTCACGCAGAGCTGCTACAGGCCGCTATGCTTTAACTGCCTGGCAAGCGCATCACTTTCGATATAGGCATGCTCTGCCTCGTCGAGTTTACCGTTTGCTTGAGCGATCATGCCGAGCGTCGCGTAGGCATTACATATGCCGTTCTGATCACCAATGCTTTGGGCAAGGTACAAAGCTTCGTTCGCGTACACTTCCGCACGCTGCTCCGTCCTTCCGTGTCGCACCTGCGTTCGCCCGAAGCCATAAAGCATTGCTATGCGTAGTGGGAGCGGTGCGGCCTGTTCTCCTTGCTCTCTTGCTCGCTGGTCGAGTGCTAGCATGCGTTCCATCCACTGCTCAGCCTCGCTCATCTGCCCTTGCACATGCCAGAGACGTGCGAAGCCTGCTAGTCGCAATCCCAATTCCGCCTCGTTCTTCTCCTCGGCCCATTCTAGAGCGGCACGAGCGTTGGGCAATTCCAGCGTCAATGCAAAGTGCGACTTGCGTGCTCCCTGCTCTACCCCAAAGTATGCCATAATGGTTTCTGCCAGCCGTGCATAATAGGCAGCATGCCGCCGACGACACAGTTCTTCCTCTCTTGCGGTGCTTAGCTGTTCCAGGGCGTACTCCCGAATCATCTCAAGCATTCCAAAGCGTTCCCTACCCTCTGTTGGTATCTCTACCTGGATGAGGCTGGCGTCTACAAGAGCCGCGAGGATGAGTACGAACGTTTCTGACATCGTGTTTTGTCGATCCTGGCAGATCTCTTCAGCCGCTTCAAGCGTCCAGCCTCCTACGAAGACGCCGAGGGCGCGGAAACACTGCTGGTGTTCCTCAGTGAGTAGCTCATAGCTCCAAGCAATCGCGTTTTCCATTGTCTGCTGGCGTTTGGGAAGGTCTCTTGCCCCATCACGTAGGAGCGTCAGGCGGTGGTTAAGACGCTTTTGCAATTCGGATAGGGGAAGAAGTTTGACGTGCATAGCTGCTAGCTCGATTGCCAGGGGAAGGCGATCCACCTGCTGGCAAATGGCCTCTACCTCGCTTACAGCCTTGCCAGTAGCACCTCGAGCATTCCTCTGTGGATCGCCGAGGCTAACCGCTTGCGCGAAGCATTGCCACCGGACGTACAAGCGATCCTGCTGCGTCATGAGCAAGCAGGTACGACCGACGATCCTGAATATTTGCAAGCCATGACGGTCTTTTACGACCGTCATGTCATCCGCCTGAAACCCATACCGGAGCACGTCCAGCGAGCTATGGATCAGGTAGGGCAAGTTTATTACACAATGAATGGCCCCAGCGAATTTCATGTGATTGGAACCATCAAAGATTGGAATCGCACTGATCAGCTCTCACAGATCCGCGTCCCTGTATTGATCACCTCGGGACGTTATGACGAGTCAACCCCATTGATTAATGAAGTAATGCATAAAGGCATTGCTGGTTCAGAGTGGGTGCTTTTTGAGCAGAGTTCCCATATGGCTCACGTCGAAGAGCGAGAACTTTACCTGGCGACCGTGCGGGCCTTTATCGAAAGCGTCGAAGCGGAGTCCAGGTGAAACTGAAGCGGCTCCCGGCTGCTTAATGACAACGATTGGCAACGCACGCACGTGTGTTGCCAATCGTTGTCTCTAACGGTCTGAAACCGCTCTCCAGGTCTTACTACAGAGTACCCGGGTTCCCAAAGATTAGTCTGGACTTAACACTCGCTATGTCCGCAATTGTAGCACTTGCGGCACCCTTCCTCGTGTACCATCGTGTTACAGCCACACTTGGGACAGAGATTGCCCGTGGTGCTCAGATGGCTCAGTGTGGTTGGCTCAGCAGTGTCACTATGTCCACCATTACCGTTACCGTTCTCTTTTTTGCCGTTGACCCCGTTTTTAGGAGCTGTCTCGTGCGTTGCCTCTTCCTCCATCGTTTCCATGTGCAATTCCAATGCACGAGCGACTGCATCTGGCAGCGAACGCACCTGCTGCATACCGAAGCCAACAGAGCGGCTGCCACCGATACCACGCAACTGCTCCGCGATCTCTTTGGCACGATCAGTTTGCGAGAGCGGACTGAGCACGCGCAGGTTGAGCGAGATCAAGCGACCCACAGCCTCGGCCAGGGCAGCAATATCACTACCGGCTTTCCCAACGTTGACGAAAACTTCCAATGGCCCATGCTCGTCGCTGTTGATGGTGACATTGATCTTCCCTTCCGGTGCGCTCACCTGGCGGGTGTAACCCTGCACCACGGTTGGCCGTGCCTTGATACCGTCCTGGATGGAGGTTACAGGCTCCAACACTGCTGCCTGTTGTTGCTTCTTCTCATCCTCGACTCGGGTCAGCACCGCGTCACGTGACCCATCGCGGTAATAGGTGATGCCCTTGCAGCCCATCTCATACGCGAGCCGATAGAGATTTTGTACATCCTCAACCGTATGGTTGTTGGGCGCATTCACCGTCTTGCTGATACTGGAGTCGGTATAGCGTTGGATGGTGGCCTGTACACGCACATGCTCTTCCGGTGTCATATCGTTAGAAGCAACGAAGTATTCCGGTGTTGTCTCATTGGGATGCTTTTCGCGCCATTCCTCCAGCAATGGATGGTACATGATATGCTCGCCCGTGCGATCACGCCGTACCATGGCAAAATCGTAGACTGGCTCAATGCCAGAGCTAACCCCCGCGAAGAGACTGGTTGTGCCGGTGGGTGCCTGGGTTAAGAGCACCGCGTTGCGGATACCTTGCTCTTTAATCTTGCCCTGGATCGCCCTGGGCAGTTGCTTGATGAACTGTCCTTGCATATATTTATCGCGCTCAAAGTGGGGGAATGCGCCTTTCTCCGCCGCGATATCCGCCGATTCTTCATAAGCGGCATCACGAATAACGCTATAGATGCGCTCAATGATCGGTACCGATGCCTCGCTACCATAGGTAATCTTCATCTTGATGAGGGCGTCGGCTAGTCCCATCGTGCCTAATCCTGTACGCCGTGTGCCAAGCTGCGCCTGCCTGTTCTCCTCAATGAAGTATTCGTTGGCATCGATGACATTGTCCAGGAAGCGCATAGCAACCTTGCTCATCTCGGCCAAACGCTGCCAATTCATCTGCCCGTTATGCACGAAAGCTGATAAATTCAACGCTCCTAAATTACATACGCCAAATGCCGGAAGTCCCTGCTCGCCACATGGATTCACACAACGAATATCCTCATAGTACCAGGTATTCGACATCTTGTTATAGCGATCCATAAAGACCATGCCTGGCTCCGCCGATGCCCAGGCTGATTTACAAATCAAGTCCCACAAGTCGCGTGCGCGGATCGTCTTCTTGACCTCACCTTGCCAGATGAGATCCCAGTCGGAGTCATTCTTGACCGCTTCCATGAAGGCATCAGAGACGCTGACGGAGAGATTGGCGTGTTCAATCTTGCCCGCCGTGCGCTTGACGGTGATGAACTCTTCCACGTCGGGATGGGTGTCATCAAGCATTAGCATTAAAGCGCCCCTCCGGGAGCCCCCTTGTTGAATCACATCCCCCGTGGCTACAGAGTAGAGCTGCGCCCATGAGCAAGGTCCCGACGCGGTACCATTGACGGTTTTGATGTACGAGCCACGCGGGCGCAGCGAGGAAAGATTGATGCCGACACCGCCACCACGGGCCATAATCTCTGTCATGACTTTCAGATTGTCGAGAATTCCTTGGCGACTATCTTCCGGGCTAGGGATGACATAGCAGTTTGAGACCACAATACCAGCTGAAATGAATGAGTGATCTTCCTCAACCTCAATATCCAGCACCATGCCAGCATAATCTTCAACAGCAATTTCATCGACCCGCACCCATTTGAGGTCATCGTATTCAAAGGAGATTATGTCGGGAGAGCCTTCCTCGTAGTTATATGTGACGGCAACGTAATCACCCGGTTTAATTTCCTTGGCGGGAATCCAATCTGGCTCATGTTGCAAATGCAGACCATCACGCGACTTATGTTTGTTAACCCACTCCGAACGAACAACATATACTTTGTGATCGCCTGTCACACGCAAATCATCATAGCCTATTTTCTTAGGTCGAATGATGTAGAGTGTTTCCTCAGTCTCGCGCTCAAACTTATGCAATACTGGACGCAGACGATTGCGATGTGTCACTACAAGATCGCCAATCTTGATTTCGGAAATTGGTCGATAACCATCTGCTGTAAGCACTTCCTGGTCAGGTGGCATACAGTTGTAAAATGTAACCTGATGGCCCGAACCGGCTCCCGCCAGAATACGCCCACCTGGCACAAACTGAAAGTTGGACAGCACCTCGTAAAAACGCTTTTCCCAGAAAGCTTGCTTCTCTGGTGTTGTCTCTACCTCGGCAATACCGCGAGCCACCCGCGCCCAAAGCTGCTCTGGATAGTGTTCCAAGGGCTTCCCTGACGGGTCTTTCAACGAATATCTGTCCATGAACACTTTTTGGCGAATGCCCTCTAACTCTGTCCGCTTCTCTACACCAGTACCAACCTGAGAAACTTGCTTCTGCTGTTCTAACACCTCGATAGCTCCTTTTTCCAAAATACGTGACGTTACAAAGGTAACATGCCTCACTTGTATAGCGTGGTAATGCTGAGTGCCTCGCTTCTTTTTTTGTCTACGCAACACAGTATACTCAGAAAAAACGCTAAATTCAAGCCTTTTGGCACAACATATTGATTTTCTTATGCATTCAACACAATATATTGATGTCCATTTGTGTGATATGATATGATAGCATGTGCGGATGCGCTTCAATGCCTGGACTCCACGCTCCCAGCGTGCGGATAATTCCAGGTATGTGACATTTGCTACGCCAGCTCTCGATCTTTCTCTTGCTAACTGTTTTCTGTATAGTCATCAGTATTTTTGGAGGCCTCATGCGTGCGGAAATCCTCTCGTGTGGTACGGAACTGCTTTTAGGTCACATTACCGATACCAATGCCACCTATCTTGCACAGAGTTTGAGTGCATTGGGCATTGATCTTTTTTATGTCTCACAGGTGGGCGATAATCTTGGGCGTATCGTTGCAACATTACAGCGTGCCTGGGAACGCTCTGACTTGATCATTATGACGGGTGGTTTGGGCCCAACCGAGGACGACCTCGCTCGTGAATCGATCAGCATGTTGCTCGACGAGACATTGCATGTCGATCCAACGTTGGAGGCGGAACTGCGTGGCATGTTTTCCGCACGCTTTTCTAAGATGCCGGAACGCAATATCAAGCAAGCGAACCTGATTCCTTCCGCGCAAACTCTCCCTAATCCGTTGGGTACCGCACCAGGGTGGTGGGTTGAGAAGGATAAACGTATCATCGTGGCAATGCCCGGTGTGCCGCGTGAGATGTATCGTATGTGGGAACAAGAAGCCATCCCGCGTTTGCAACCCTATACGGGTGGCTTGATTTTTACGCGTATCCTCCGCGTTTCTGGTATGGGAGAATCGACGGTCGAGGAACGCCTGGACGCTTTTTTACATACCAATAATCCCACCATCGCGACCTATGCTAAACAAGATGCTGTCGATGTACGCATTACCGCTAAAGCCGAAACTGAAGCTGAGGCCAGACAACAGGTTGCGGAAATGGAAGACCAGGTACGAAAAATCCTGGGTCATCACATCTTTGGCGTGAATAAAGAAACCTTACAGAGTGTGGTAGGAAAGCTATTACAGGATCGCAACCAATCGTTAGCGGTAATGGAATCGCTGACAGGTGGCCTCCTATCCAGTACCTTGACCGATGTACCAAGCAGTTCCAAGCACTTTATCGGTGGTATAGTAGCGTATAGTGCGAAGCTCAAAGAAGACATGGGAGTGCCACATGAGACCATTGAGCAATTTGGCACGATCAGCGAAGAAACGGCGCGTGCCATGGCTCACGTTGTACGCGAGCAATTGGATGCCGACTTTGGCATGGGTATTACTGGTGTGGCTGGCCCCGACAAGCAGGAAGATAAACCGGT
Organism: Ktedonobacteraceae bacterium; assembly: GCA_051004815.1. Classification (GTDB taxonomy): domain Bacteria; phylum Chloroflexota; class Ktedonobacteria; order Ktedonobacterales; family Ktedonobacteraceae; genus JBBQXY01. The sequence continues at coordinate 25,132 of JBPCJY010000082.1, read as the reverse complement.
AGGCACAGTCCATATAGCTATTGAAGGACCGGATGGTGTTGTCACCGGTATGGGGCCAGGTTGGCGTGGCAGTCGCCAAGATAACAAGCGGCATGCTGTCCTTGCCGCGCTGAACTTACTGCGCCTGCATCTTGAAGGTGTGAAAAAAGGTGAATGAGGTTTAGCTTGTATCATCCTTTAGTTTGCTTTTCTTGTAACTACAAGAGTGAAGTGATATTATCAGCCTCAAGAATCAATGCTGTGGGAAGGACAGGAACGAACCACTGATTTTTCAGTGATCCTGTGTGTGCCTTATGGATGCGCCCGACCAGAAAGCACTAAAACGATCGCGCAAAGACCGTACAACTTCTAAAAAGTTGGCGCGGTCGCGTTTTCGTTTAAGCCGCTCCTCGCCTGTGTTTAAACTATTTACTGTGTTGGGACCGGGACTCATCGCCGCCAACGCGGGCAATGATGCTGGTGGTATTGCGACTTTTGCGACGGCTGGTGCCAGTTATGGCTTTAATCTCTTATGGGCATTAGCCCTCGCCGGCTTTTGTCTCGCTATTGTCCAGGAAATGTGTGCTCGTATGGGAGCTATTACTGGCAAAGGGTTGGCCGACCTTATTCGTGAACAGTTTGGTGTGCGCTGGACTGCGCTGGCAATGTCAGCACTCTTGATCGCGAATACCGGTGTAACGGTCTCAGAATTTCTTGGTATTGCGGCCAGTGTACAAGTATTGGCGAACGATCCGCATACGCCCTGGATATACGTCATTGTCCCTTTGGCCGGCTTGGCTATCTGGTGGCTTGTGATAAAGGGTTCCTATCGGCGCGTTGAAAAAATCTTCTTGCTCATGTCTCTGGGGTTCCTGGCATATATCCCGGCGGCTTTTGCTGCCCATCCGGTGTGGAGCAACGTTGGGCGGCAAGTTTTCTTTCCTCATTTGGATACGAGTAGTGGCTATTTATTGACGGCAGTTGCTCTCGTGGGGACGACGATCAGTCCGTATATGCAATTTTACGTCCAATCCTCGGTGGCCGATAAAGGCATTCACGCGGGTGAGTACATTTTTGAGCAGATTGATGTCTATAGCGGAACTATTTTTGCGGTGCTTATCGCGGGTTTTGTCGTAGTGGCGACAGGCGCTACTCTGTATCCTAACCATCCTGTACAGACCGCCATTGACGCGGCCCTTTCTCTAAAGGCCTTTGCCGGGCAATACGCCGGGTTGCTTTTTGGGATTGGTCTTTTTGGGGCATCATTATTGGCGGCGGCTGTGTTACCACTTTCTACGGCCTATGGCATTTGTGAAGCCTTTGGCTTTGAACGCGGGGTGTCGCGTAGTTTTCGAGAAGCACCGGTGTTTCAAAGTATCTTTACCGGACTGATTATTGTAAGTGTTCTCATCACGCTCATTCCTGGCTTGCCAATCATTCAAGTGCTGATCGTGTTGCAAGATTTGAATGCCGCAATGGTGCCTATTCTGCTCGTTTTTATCATCTTGCTGATCAATAATCGTCGCTTGATGGGGCAACATGTGAATAAGCTTGGTTTCAACATCATTGCATGGATCACCGTTATTTTAGTGACTATGCTTATTGCGTTGTTATTACTCAGTACGATTTTCGGTATCACCCTCTAACGCCGCAAAAGGAATAACACAACTCCTAAACCTTGTTATACGTAGTATATAATATGTAGTACAAAAAGAAACTATAGCCCTGCCAGAATTGAGGCCATTTATGCCATGGAGATCTAACGAATTTTCTCAATCCAGGGAAAATTTGACTGAGACCAATTATGCCGACCCGACCTTTTACCAGCAAGACTCCTTGCACGCGCCTCGTTCTGTCCAGCCTGTAGAGCCATTAGAGCCGTATACTGACTATACTAGCTTTGCTTATGGCTCACATGTGCAAGACAACGATGAGCCGGTGATAGCAACGGAGTATCGTGGCCCAGCGAGTTTGGAGGGCTACACGGTTGATGTTGGTTCCGACCAGCGTGAGGCGGCGCAAGATGGGAAAATGGGCAGTGCTAAGAAGCGCAAAGGTTTGGCGGGTCTGGGTGGCATTGGCGCAATCGTAGCGGCTCTGCTCAAGCTACAGTGGCTGGTCTATCTCCTGAAGTTTGGTTTCGCGGGCTTCAGTGCTATCATCTCTATTGTGCTCTACTCCTATCTTTTTGGTTGGCCTTTTGCCGTTGGGTTAGTGGCCTTGCTCTTTATCCATGAAATGGGACATGCCATTGTCATGAAGCTCAAGGGAATACCGGTGGGTGGGATGATCTTCATTCCTATGCTCGGTGCCGCCGTTTTTATGAGTCAAATGCCCAAGAACGCTAGAGACGAGGCGGAGGTCGGCATTGCTGGCCCAATTGCGGGAGCTTTGGCCTCTTCTGTCTGTTTATTCCTGGCACTGCAATCGCCAGATGTACGCAGCATCTGGGCACCATTGGCCTACTTCGGTTTTTTCATGAACCTCTTCAATTTGATACCGATCGTGCCATTTGATGGTGGTCGCGTGTTAGCGGCCATTGATCGACGCGTATGGATACTGGGGTTCCTGGGCTTAATTGGCTATCTCGTTTGGACATGGGTGCAAGGAAACTTTTCACCCTGGCTGCTTTTCTTTGTGATTATGGCTGGCACTCAGTTCTGGGCGCGGCGGAGCAATCCTGCCAATCAGCAGGACAAAGCCTACTATGCGGTACCTCTAGGTGAGCGTATCATCCTCGGCCTGGTCTACTTTGGCTTAGCAGCTGTGCTGGTCTTCGGTATGTCGCTCTCACATGGCCTGATTTTCTCGTTTATACAATAGGCATACTACTGTAACGCACAACAAACTGGCTGCTTGAACATGCTCAAGCAGCCAGTTTGTTGTGCGCTAGCTTCTCACCTCGACATCTGCCATTTTTTCCAGGACTTTCAGCAGCGCTGTATAGTCCTCACTGCCATAGCCTGCCGCACGGGCCATCTCGTACATCTGCCGCGTCAGGGCCGTCAAGGCCAGCGGAGTTTGATGTTCCGCCGCTAATTCCAGGGCAAGCCCCAGGTCTTTGTGCAGGAGGTCGGTCATAAAGCCGGGCTGAAAGCTGCCATTAAAAGCGCGTAAGGGAAATTGATTGGAAAGCTGCCAACTCGCGCCACTGCTGACGCCAATGACCTTCGCCATTGTCTCTACGTCGGCACCAGCTTTGACTCCCAGCACAAACGATTCGGCAATAGCCGCCGCGATAGCACCGCACAATATGTTGTTGACGATCTTCACCACTTCACCGGAGCCGTGTCGCCCAACATAGAAAATATTCTCTTTTTTGCCCATGGCCTCTAATACCGGACGCGCTTGCTCAAATATCTCGCGCTCACCGCCCACCATGATGGTCAGCGCACCATTGACAGCCCCTTGTGAGCCACCACTGACAGGCGCATCGAGGAAGTGCGCTCCATGAGCAGCGGCGGCCTCAGCCATCTTCTGACTCATCGTAGGGGCAATGGTACTCATGTCGATAATAATCAAGCCTTTGCGTACGCCTTCAAGAACACCTTGCTCACCGGCTACTACCTCCTCCACTTGCATGGAGTTCGGCACCATCGTAATGACTATATCCGAGGCTATCGCCACCGCACGCGCTGACGGTGCCCGCTTTGCCCCGGCTTGCAAAACCTCTTGTACCTCTGGCTTTTCTGGGTGCCGTGCGAAAATCGTAACCTGATGTCCGGCTTTCAGCAGGTTAAGCACCATTGGGCGACCCATCACCCCGATGCCGATAAATCCTAATTGCATTACTATACTCCTTTTCCGCGATAAAGTTTGCGCTCCTACTCCATCTCTACGATGGTGGCACCACCTCTGACGACCGCCCCTTCTGGAAAATACACATGGCGCACGGTACCGGCATAGGGGGCGGCAATAGTGTGCTCCATCTTCATGGCACTCAGTATCACCAGCACCTGGCGTTGTGCGACCGCTTCACCATCGACAACCTGTACTTTGACAATTGTTCCGGCCATCGGCGCGGTCAGCTTTTTTTGCGTCTGAGCAGGATTGATGCCCTGTGCGGCTGTATCAACATTCGGTGGTTGCCTTCTTTCCAACTCGTACATCTGTCCATGCATATGTACTTGCGTCTGATCTTCCTCGTGCTGTACATAGCTACGCACTTGGACGGCTCCCTGCCGTATCAAAACCAGGCCCACATTGCCAAATACGCAGCTAATGATCTCTGCTGGCCTTCCATTAATCTGCATACTCCATGCGCGGTCAGCACTATCAACGCTGTCAGCACTGTGCGCTGGTCGGATGGCAATACTATGCTCCTTCCCCTGGTAATTATAGCGTATGAGCCTCGCTCCTCCTACCATACGCCATGGCCCTAGTGTTGTCCATGGCGAACTGGCTCCAGGATAGGCGGAAGATGCAGATGATGTATGGCTATTGTGCGCGTGTTGCCCTGCTCCATCCCCTATGACATCATAGAGTGTGGCTGCGATAAGCACTTCATCAGGAATGTTTTCATTCGCCTGGGTAAGGGTATCGCCAAGAAGGTGATGTTCGATCAGAAAACTGGTATGCGTTTGTCCTTCTTTAAAAGCTGGATGTGTAATAATAGTGTACAGCAACGATGCATTCGTCTTCACGCCGAATACGGCGGTTTGTGCCAATGCTCCAGTCATGCGCTCAATTGCTGCTGTCCGATCCTCCGCATAGACGATCATTTTGGCGATCATCGGATCATAAAATTGCGTGATCTCATCGCCGCGCTCAATGCCGCTATCAATGCGTATACCTGGACCTTGAGGCCTGATAAAGTCTGTGACCACGCCTGTTGAGGGCAGAAAGTCCTGTGTGGGATCTTCGGCGTAGAGGCGCATTTCAATGGCATGCCCACGCGTACTCACCTGCTCTTGAGCGAGTTGTAGCGGCTCACCAGCAGCAATGAGCAACTGATGGCGCACGAGGTCAATGCCAGTGACGAACTCAGTCACCGGATGTTCCACTTGCAAACGCGTATTCATTTCCAGAAAATAGAAGTGCCGATCAGCATCCAGGATAAACTCCATTGTGCCAGCATTAACATACCCCGCCGCTTTAGCAATCCTCACCGCGGCGGAACCCATTTCCGTACGCAGCGCAGGGGTGAGCGCGACTGAAGGACTCTCCTCAACAATTTTTTGATGCCGACGCTGAATAGAGCATTCACGTTCGCCCAGGTGGATAAGGTTGCCGAAGGTATCACCCAGTATCTGTATCTCGACATGGCGCGGCTGCTGTATCAACCGTTCAAGAAAGACCGTTCCATCGCCGAACGAGGCCACTGCTTCGCGCCTTGCTCCCGCTAATTGTTCCGCGAAATCAACAAGCTGATACACTTCGCGCATCCCTTTGCCACCCCCACCTGCCGAGGCTTTGATGAGCAATGGAAATCCAATGCGTTCCGCCTCTTGTAGCAAAATAGCTTCATCCTGGCTCTCACCATTGTAGCCTGGGATGATGGGCGCATCGACTGACTGCGCCAACTTCTTGGCGGCAATCTTAGAACCCATGAGACGCATAGCTGACGTGGGTGGCCCAATGAAAATAATGCCCGCCTGCTCACAAGCGGCCACAAAAGCGGTATTTTCTGAGAGAAAGCCGTAGCCAGGATGGATCGCTTCCGCGCCACTCTGCTTGGCTACGGCGATGATGGCGTCAATACGCAAATAGCTCTGCGTGGCAGGAGCCGGGCCGATACAATAGGCCTCGTCGGCTTCTCGAACGTGCAGTGCAGTGCTATCTGCTTCGGAATAGACGGCGACCGTGCGGATGCCCATCTCACGGCAGGTAGCCATGATACGCACGGCGATTTCTCCACGATTCGCGACCAAAACTTTATGAAACATATATCGTACCTGACTTCTCTGATTGCTCAATATGTCTCATCTTACGACATTCACCTGTATCCTGACAAATAAGGTGGGTAGCCGTTCTGAAACGTACCCGTAAGATATTACGTGTAACCCTATGAGTGTATACGTTGGGGAAGAATCAACTCCATATGCTATCAATTAAGTTATTATAGAAACAGGAGGAGGTCATGCAAGAAATGCGTTTAAAACACAATAGTCATCCTCTTGTACTAGAGCAAGCGCGGCGAAGAACCCCGTTGCGCGTACATGGGGTTGCCCCGCAGCAGCGAAAGCAGAACCCTTTTCTCGCATACTTTTTTAGCATTTCTTTTATTAGCTTATTAGTACGCTTTTTTCGATTGACTCGGCACATCCTGTCTTTCATTATTACTGGTATGAACAACAAAAAGATTTCGCAGCAACAAGAGATAGCGGTACCACATATCGTTGCCGTGGAGGAAGAAAAGCATCTCCAGCTATATAAATATAGCAGTGAGCATGAAACTGAATTAAAAGATCATTTTCTTACTATGGCCTCTCATGAACTGAAAACACCGATGACGACCATTATTGGTCAGGCGCAACTGGTACTACGCCGTCTAGCAAAGCTACCAGAACTCCCCACGGAACTAGCTTCAATGCGTTCCGCTCTGGAGAGTATCGATGGACAGACGCGTCGACTCAATGTACTCGTTGATGATCTACTCAATCTATATAATATTCGCTCCGGAAAGATCACTTTACGTTTGAGTCATTGTGATCTGGTCGATTTGTGCCGTGAAGTGGTCGAAGAGCAACGTCAACTTACCGGTCGCGGCATTGAAATAGCAACTCCTATTCGTTCTGTACAAATATACGCCGATGTTGATCGACTGCATCAAGTGGTGGTGAATCTGGTGAGTAATGCGCTGCGCTATTCTTCTGAAGATACCCTGGTGAAAGTAACTGCCTTGCAGCATCATGATATTGGCATCATAGAAGTGCAGGATAATGGTGCAGGCATTCCAATGGAGCAACAGACGCATATCTTTGAACCATTTTATCGTGGGCCGGAAGAGCAAGTCTCAGCAAAAAGTGGCTTAGGGCTTGGCCTTGCCATTTGCAAAGATATCGTCGAGCGTCATCACGGTCGGATCTGGTGTAGATCACGAGCGGGAAAAGGCAGCACCTTTATCGTAGAACTACCCATGAACAAAAAGACAACACAGACTCTCTCATAAATTGCAATGCACGAGGCGTTATAGTTGCTGCATTGCACACTATACACGCCTCGCGCATTGCAATTTATGAGACCCAAATTGGGTCTCGCTTCTCCAGGAATGAACGCAACCCTTCTTGCCCCTCGGCACTAACGCGCAGGGTAGCGATCACCTCAGCCGTATATTTTCTCGCGCTGTCATGATCCATTTGCCCAACATGCAAGGCTAATTGTTTACATGCCCGCAATGCCTGTGGCCCACTGCGCAACAATTCTTTCAGTGTTTTCTCAACCGCGGCGTCGAGTTCTTCCAGTTTAACCACCGTATGCACCAGGCCAATTTCACGGGCGCGTACAGCACTGAAGCGTTCTCCTGTGACAAATAAGACACGCGCATGGCTCTCACCTATTTTGCGTACAACATACGGCGAGATCACGGCTGGCGCAATCCCTAGTTTCACCTCACTGAAAGCCAATCGTGCATTCTCGGCGGCAATCACTATATCGCACACGGCAATAAATCCGGCTCCCCCGCCCATAGCAGTACCATTGATACGCCCAACGACTGGACAAGGAAAACTATTGATAGTATCGAAGAGGTCGGCCAGGCGCAATGCATCGCTCAGGTTTTGTTCCTGGCTAAAGGTAGCCGCTTCTTTCATCATCGAGAGGTCAGCACCTGCACTGAACGATGGCCCTTCACCGGTCAGGACGACGGCGTGGAGCCGCGTATCCGCCAGCAAGTCGGTAAATGCCGCCTGTAAATCTTGGGCGAGTTGTGTATTAAGGGCATTATGTACTGCTGCACGGCGCATAGTAACAGTGGCAACTTTATCTTGAAAACTGCGTTCGACCGTGACAAGTGTGTATGTTGACATAACAACTTCTCCTCGCATAGTGTGAGTAGTGCTTACATTCTGAAAACACCGAAGGGCGTATCGGGCATGGGAGCGTTCAGTGAGGCCGCGATGCCAAGGGCCAGCACTGTACGGGTATCGCGTGGGTCGATGATGCCGTCATCCCAGAGGCGAGCGGTGCTATAGTAAGGGTTTCCCTCTGCCTCGTATTTGTCGAGCAGAGGCTGCTTGAAGGCGGTCTCTTCCTCCGCGCTCATATGCTTGCCTTTTGCCTCCAACCCCTCCTGGCGCACCGTTGCCAGCACACTGGCCGCTTGTTCGCCACCCATAACGGAGATACGTGCATTGGGCCACATCCACAACTGTCGTGGTGAGTAGGCTCGCCCGCACATGCCGTAGTTGCCCGCGCCAAATGAGCCGCCAATAATAACGGTAAAGCGCGGCACAGGAACATTAGAGACGGCCATCACCATCTTGGCTCCATCCTTCGCGATACCGCCATTTTCATACTGGCGACCAACCATAAAGCCGGTAATATTTTGTAAGAAGACGAGCGGCGTGTGGCGTTGTGCGCATAGTTCGATGAAATGGGTCGCTTTTAATGCACTCTCAGAAAAAAGAATGCCATTATTGGCAATAATGCCGACCGGAAAACCCATCAATTTGGCAAAGCCACAGATCAGTGTTGTGCCATAGAGTGCTTTAAATTCGTGGAATTTGCTGCCATCCACTAAACGGGCAATGATCTCGCGCACATCGTAGCTTTTTCGGTTATCCATGGGGACAATGCCCAGCAGGTCGTTGGAGTCATAGAGCGGTGGTTCAGGGGTAGCGATATCCCAGGGGATATATTTGCGGCGGTTGAGATTGGAGACGATACTGCGACAAATTGCCAGGGCATGTTCATCGTTCAGAGCATAGTGGTCGGTGACGCCCGATATACGGCTATGGACATCCGCACCACCAAGGTCTTCCGCCGTCACCACTTCACCGGTGGCAGCTTTGACCAACGGTGGCCCTCCGAGAAAGATGGTGCCGGTGCCACGCACAATCACCGTCTCATCGCTCATCGCGGGAACATAAGCACCCCCGGCTGTGCAGGAGCCCATGACGGCGGCAATTTGTGGAATGTGTTGGCTGGACATACGGGCCTGGTTATAGAAAATACGCCCGAAGTGTTCGCGATCCGGGAAAACATCGGCCTGTAATGGTAGAAAGGCACCGCCCGAATCTACCAAATAGATGCAAGGGAGATGGTTCTGTTCAGCAATTTCTTGCGCCCGTAAATGTTTCTTCACGGTCATAGGATAGTAGGTGCCGCCTTTGACGGTAGCATCATTGGCGATAATCACGCATTCCTGACCTTCCACCAGACCAATGCCAGTCACGATACCTGCACCGGGGGCATCATTATCGTACATGTCCCACGCCGCTAACGGACTCAGTTCCAGGAAGGGCGTGTCTGGGTCACACAGGAGTTGGATGCGCTCACGCGCCAGGAGCTTATTACGCTTGTGGTGCCGGGCAATAACCACCTCGCCCCCACCTTGCTGAACAACTTGAATAGTCTTGCTTAGCTGATCTATCTGTGCCTGCATTGAGCGTGCATTCTCTTGAAATTCGCGGGTGCCGCGGTCTACGCGGGATTCAATGATGCCCATTCGTTCTCTTTTCCTCTCGACGGCAATGTCGCGCCAATCAAACGGCCTCTTTCTTCTTTGCAGCATAGCACCGCGTGTCGAGGAGCGTCAAGTTAGAACAGGCTCCCGTTATCTCCCTTATATCCTGGCATGCGCTTTGTTTGGATAAGGGCCAGCATCTGCTCATCAGGCGGTTCATTATAGATTGTCTCAATGAGCAGTTCAATTTCTTCTGAAAGAGCAGTGATGGTTGCGTGTAGCACCTTCTCTTGTGCTGCTAAGGTATCAACCTCTGTCATAAATGCGCGTATCGCCTCTAATGTGGCTGGCACCTGAATTCGTTTACGCGCCTCAGCCCAACTCCAGCCTTCAAGCTTTGGATTGATCGTCGTGAGATAGAGTTCGAGATAGCGCAATAGTTCAGGTTCAGACGACTCAAGGTGTGTTTGTGGTTGGCGGCGTAAGAGCAGGCGTCCGTCACGCAGCGTTGGTTTGGCCGCGATAGTACTCTGCGGATCGCCTACAAAGCGCAGTATGCCCTGGGCGAGGTAGCCCTGCGTATCACGATAGCGCAGCGCGGGATTTTCAGAGAGGGTGAGTGGCGATGGCAGCTTTGCTACTCGCTGATAGTGGGCTTGCATAGCCTCGACCTTTTGCGCAATCTGCTGCTGTTTTTCGGCGGAGGCGATTTTGATAGGAAGGCGTTTCCATACATCCGGGTAGATACGCCCCTCCCTGGTGCCTTCAAGCCTGTTGGCAGCAATATAGCGGCGGATAAAGCGGCTATTGATAATACCGAGCAGGTAACGCAAGTCGAATAGTTCAGCAATAATAGCCAGTCCATTTGTGACCATAGCAATTTGTCGCGACTCGCGCAGCACCGACCCAATGCCTTTCTCCTCCAGGACACCAGCTTGCTCTAACGCTTTCCAGGATACAACTACCTGCACACTATGGTTCGCGAATAAGCCCTCTCGATCATAATAGCCACCAGAAGTTTCTCCTAAGAGCAGCTTTTCCGGTGTCTGGAAGAGTGCTCTGTGCCTTGGTCTGCGCATCTGTGGTACATATTTATCGTATGCAACAAAACGTTTGCGACGGAGGTAATAGCGATCTACATCATCTCCCAGAACACCGTCATCGGTATATTCAGCAGGACGTTTTGTATTCGTGGAAGGTGGTAAGAAGACATCGTCAAGGGTGAATATTTTTTGTCTTTTTCCATCGATCATAGTGTCCAATGACTCTTTACTTTGGGCTTCCATGCCTGTGCCAACGTAGACAATGGCGCACAGAGGAATACTGCCCCGCGCCACACTTTTATCGAGGAGAGAGTCATAACGCCAGCGGAAGATTTGCCCATTCGAGGCCAGTTGGGGTGCCGCTGGGAGTGTTTCATAGCGGGTACAGTCTGGGCGTGTATGCCTGTGACGAATAACGCTGTGCTCTTCGTCGGGAGCGCGATTCTCGAGCAGGACAACGGTGTTTTCGACGGCGGCATCCTGGAAAAGACGGAGGCCGGGGAAGAAGTCAATTTCTAACAGTCGATACTGGTTACTGAGCAATTGCCGTAGACGTTCGGCATAGCCCTCGGTCTCAATGCCATTCGAGACGATGAGGCCAAGCCTACCAGTTTCTGGCCGTAAGAATTGCAGGTTGCGCTCAAAAAATGGCACAAAGAGATCCCAACGTTGGTAGAGCAGGTGGTAGATGCCAAAGCCCTGGATGGCGTTGCGATACAGCAAATTAGCGGAACTTTCACCGGCACTGACATAGGGAGGATTTCCCAGCAGATAATCAAAACCCTGTTCCCCTGAGCCAATCTCCGTTATCTCTTGCGGGATAGCCTTTGTCTCTTTGATGCGCACAATGGAGCGTTCTTCATTCGAGATCACCGTCCCCTTGCGCCGTGGGCGAGAGGAACCAAACAGCAAACGTTCGGTGGCCTTCCCACTTTGAATCGCGGCTACTTGTTCCGCGATGGTAGGTTCAAGGGCATCGGCGCAGTAGATGTGGAAGCGATCAACGCTGCGACAGAGTTGCCCTTGTTCGTCAAGGAGTAAGGGTAGGCATTGAATCAGCAGGTTAATTTCGGCCAGGTAACAGGCAAACGGATTGAGGTCAAAGCCCAGGAAGGTATCAGTAAGCACCTGTAAGGCATAATCGGGATGAACTTCCGCGCTTGCGACCAGACGTTGCAGGATGGCACTTTTGCGAGCAGCTGCCGCGACGAGGAATGTGCCACTGCCGCACGAGAGGTCGCCCACCGTCTTTTCCAGGAAGCCGCGTGCCTTCATTTCGTCTGGCTCGTTACGACGCGGTATACCAATCGCATCGAGCATATAGTCCACCACCTGGGGCGGTGTATAGAACTGGCCTTTTTCGCTGCGTTCCTTGTTCTCAATATACCCCTCGTTGTAGACCCTCCCCAACACATCGGCACTCATACCCGCGAAATCGTAGCGATTCAGCAGATCGAACAGGGCCAGGACGGTATATTCATCAAGCGTAAACCAATCGAAAAGCTCATGGCGACCAAAGAAATTATGATACACCACTTGCGCACGTTGATAGGTCTCCTCCAACAGGCGGAGATAGGTGTCCTTGATACCCGTTAGCAATTCAATTCTGTACTGCTCAAAACGCACAAAGGGCCCATCCGAGATACGGCGTGGAATCAGGCCATGATCCTCGCACACACGCACGAAAAAGAGCCGCACAAAGGAGATATAGGCGGTTTGCAGACAAAATTCGTCCTCTGGATTGCTAAAAACGCCTCGTACTCTCCCCTGCCATGTTTGGTATGCCTCAAGCGTTTTCTTGCTGAGCGCGAATTCTTGCGCCAGGGTTTGCAGGTAGGTGTAGTGAACTTGCAGCAACGTTTTGACCGCTTCCAGCCCATCGGTCGGTGGCAGTGAGCGTACTATTTTTTTGACATTTTTCCCCAACAGAGAGCTTTGGCTAATTTGGTATGGTTGCAGCAACTCTTCCGCTTTTTGCAAATAATTTTCCTCGAACAGCGAGATATCGCCGCTGAAGAGGTACTGTTCCGCCAACTCTGTGAGGAGCGTACTGATCTTCTGGCGCAATTGACCATCGTCGCTGAGGCGGAACGCGGTACTAAATTGAACCACTTGCTCAATCGCCACCTGGAGATTGTCTGTAAATGGGCGTGGGTCTCTGGCACTGGTGTGTGCGCTTTGTTGCTGGTAGTCATCATAACGCTGTTGGAGCAGGGCGAACTGCGCATGAATTGTCTCGCGTAACGAACCCAGCACCTCTTTGATCTGCTGTACCAATAGCTCTATGTATGCAGGTTGTTGCAAAGACGCAATGCGGTGATACGCTGCATTTGCGATATGCTCACGGAATACATCTACCTGTTCCCAACGCTGGGCATCAAGATAGTAAAGATTGATGGCCAGGGCTTGTTGTAAGAGCGGCTGTGTGGCTAATCTCTGTTCCGCCACTTCCCTTGTAGGGACATTGTGCAGCAGTCGCGCCAAGGCTAAAAGGCTAAATGAAGCTAAAGGTTCGCTGCCGACCGCGAAATCAAAGAGATGCCACTCATCACCATTAGTCAAAACACCAAGATAGAGTCCTGCTTGTGTCAGGTAGCGTTCCAATTGTTCGAGCGGTGTTTCATGGCCGCGTTGGGTGGCAGCCAGGTTACGGATGGAGGAGCTTTTTGTTTCGATAATGGCTATTCTACGCCTGTCTTTTGCCTGTTGATTCCAAAGGGTGAGGTCAAAACGTTCCGCGCTCTCGTACTCAATTTGCTCCGGGGTATAGTGAAAGACTGGCAAGATGCGGTCGCGAATGAGTGTAGCACGCAGCCCATGTTCATCACCGGTGTGCTGAGGTATGCTGGCAAAGTAGGAGAAAATGTCTTCACCTGACTTTGGGTCATGCCAGGATGTGTATGCACGTACTAATGCCAACGCGAAGTCAGCTAACGCTGTGAACTGGGGAAGGTCAATAGGGGCAGAAGGATGCTGCATGGCTGCTCTACCTCAACTCTGCTACATGATGTTTATGGTGACTGCTTGAAAGCAGTATAGAGGTTCAAAGATAATTGGTCAAGTAGGTAGCAGGTTGGCACAGGGCTCGTGAATGATGGCTGATGATATGATGGTTCCGACCAGGGCGATCCCTCGCGGTCGCCCTGGTAATCATTCACAGACTCTGAGGTTGGCTGACAGTGCTGCAATGATGAGTACTATATTGTCTTTGTGATATAGTTGTAAGCAGAAACGTCTACGCTCTTCATAGGCAACAGACAATGGATAGTCAAGCACAGTTTGTGCCATCAATCAATTATTTGACGGCTTAGAGCAACCAACAATCACGGTGATGAAAGGAGCAATACGATGTTTCAACGTCTTCTGGTCCCTCTCGATGGATCATCTCGTGCGGAACAGGCACTTCCCGTCGCTGCACGCCTTGCAAGGGCTTCTGGCGGGACAGTCGTATTGCTGCGCGTCGTAAGTCCTCCGACAGAACTTCTGCCCTCTACCACCGCAGGTCTAGATACGTCATCGCAACGAGTCGATCCTGACTTTGCTGAGGCAACGCACTACTTACAGCGCGTCACCAAGATGAGCAGCTTGCTCGATATCTATACAGAAACGGTAGTTAGCTCAGGTCAGGCAACTGCTACTATTCTCTCAACTGTAGACGCACGCCAGATTGATCTGATTGTGCTGTGCAGCCACGGCTACACGGGCATGAAACATCAGGTGCTAGGAAGTGTTGCTGAGCAAGTCGCACACTATGCCCCCGTTCCGGTTTTCTTGTTGCGTGAAGGGGAAGCGGAGTCAGCCGTTTTCCAGCAACATGTTGTGGATTTCCTGCGCGTGCTCGTCCCGCTGGATGGCTCTGTACGCGCAAAAGCGGCACTTGTTCCTGCCGCACAGCTCATTGCGTCATTGACTGCACCTGAGCATCGCGCACTCCATCTCCTACGAGTGGTGGTTTTGCCAGATGCAGAGCAGAGCAGTCACAACGAGCGAGAAGCCATTGTACAGAAGGCTGAACAATATCTCACCACGACTGTGGAACATATCCATGAAGAGTTGCCCGCCAACTCAGCAGCAGGGCATACGTTCTCAGTCACCTGGTCGGTCACTATCGATGACGACATCGCAGCAGGCATCATTCGCGTGGCGGAGGATGGCGAAGGGGGAGAAGTATCCGGCAGTGCAGATATGATTGCCATGGCAATCTATGAATATCCTGGTCTGCAACGGGACGCAACAGGTAGTGTCACCAGACGTGTGCTGCAAGGCACCAGGCTCCCGCTTTTGATCGTGCGACCCCAGTCCTGACAGTTGTAGGCGTGGTCTGCTAGCTCTCTAGAGAAAACACCTCCATAGGCGCGAAATTAAGCCATGCCACCCCGCCCCAGGGTACTTTCACTGGGAGGTTTTTTGAGGCGCGCCGGTTTCGCCTGTCGTTCTGGATGCCGAGAAGAATCTCCGCGCGGCCCGACAGGGGATTCTTCGCGGCGCTCAGAATGACATTCCCCCTCGCCGATGCCTTTCCCCAAAAAAATCTACCAGTGAAGGACCCCAGGGTACCCCTCGCGGGTACCCTGGGGCGGGGTGAGGGCGAGTCATTTGGCCTTTCAGTGAGATGGATTGTCCCTTTACGGATACCCTGGAATGGCTACGCTTAGCTAGTTATCGCTCTACAATCATCGCTACACCCTGTCCACCGCCGACACATAAGGTTGCTAGACCATAGTGGGATTGGCGACGCTGCATTTCGTAGAGCAGCGTAATCAGGATGCGTGCTCCGCTTGCACCGATTGGATGGCCCAGTGCGATTGCACCGCCATTCACATTGAGCTTTGAACGGTCGAAGCCCAGTTCTTTCCCTACCGCGACCGATTGGGCAGCGAAGGCCTCGTTGGCTTCAATCAGGTCAATATCCGAGAGGCTGAGTCCGGCCTTCTTCATCGCTAGCCTGCTGGAAGGTATTGGCCCCATGCCCATGATACGCGGTTCAACCCCTGCTACGGCATAACTACGAATGGTGGCCATTGGCTTCAAGCCAAGCTGTTCCGCTTTCTGGCGGCTCATCACAATCAGCGCGGCCCCGCCGTCATTGAGGCCTGATGAATTGCCAGCCGTGACCATGCCACCTTCCGGCTTAAAGGCTGGCCGTAGCTTGGCAAGTCCCTCCGCGGTTGTTTCAGGGCGTGGCTGTTGATCGGTAGCAAAAAAGGTTGATCCTTTTTTTCCTGGTACTTCTACCGGCACAATTTCATCACGAAACCGTCCTGACTCGATTGCATGTACTGCTCTATGCTGGCTTTCCAACGCGAACTCATCCAGTTCTTTTCGGCTCAGATGGCACTCCGAACAGATATTTTCAGCTGTGATGCCCATATGATAATGTTCAAACGCATCTATCAAGCCGTCCTCGAGCATCTCATCCACCAGTTGACCATTGCCCATGCGATAGCCAAAACGGGCCTTGTCCAACAAATAGGGCGCACGGCTCATATTTTCCATGCCACCGGCAACCACGACCTCCGCGTCGCCCAACTTGATGGCCTGGGCCGCCAGCATAACGGCGTTGAGACCGCTCCCACATACCCTGTTGATGGTCATCGCAGGAATATGCACCGGCAATCCAGCATTGACAGCCGACTGACGCGCCGGGTTCTGGCCCAATCCAGCTTGAAGCACGTTACCCATAACGACCTCGTCAACCTGGTCAGGTTGGAGGTCAGCTCGCTCCAGGGCGGCCTTAATACAAATTTCGCCTAACCGTATTGCCGAGACCTCGGCCAATCCGCCGCCGTAGGTACCGATAGCGGTACGCACTGCACTCACAATTACTGCATCCTGATAATCGGCCATGTGTTTTTGCTCCTTTGTTTTTATGCCGCTTGACTGTTTCTAACGTATTATTTGGAAGCCTACACGACTACTACAACTAGTATACCGTATTTTCTGGTAAAAGCATAGCGTTGTCATTTGGCTTCTATGGCGGTTTTATAGATGTTACTACGCTAGTTTTTTGTAGTAGTTTGTCCTTTATTCTTGTGTTAGGCTAAACTATTCGGTTCTGCTGACTTTCACGCTGTTTCTGCACTTCGCTTTCTTTATCTTTAAGACACTCTTGAAATCTTTGTACAAGCTTTGATACTCCTAGCTTTCTCAGGTCTAAAACATAGGCGTCGTCTGAGAGGTCGTAGAGCGGCGAGAAGTAAAGCTTACGAACAAGAATATCTCCTTCATTACTAGCTGCCTGTGCATATATCTTTTTTATGTATCTCTCTGGATATTGAGTACACCAAAAGCTTAACACTTCCCTAAAAACGTGATTGAGCTGCTCTGGATGATCGGGATGAACAACAGCACTTTCAGCAAGCAGTGTATAGGCTCCCTTACGTTCATAGGTCTCAATTTCATTTGGGCTTATGGATAGTTCGTCTCTTTCTCCCTTCATGATTGATAGTATTACTTCTTCCGGTAGAGGAACGAGGCTCACATAAGCCAATACATTCTCTCTATGACCTTTCTCAAAGGCTAACAGAGTAATATGAGGGTTTTTTCTTTCCCATGAAACATATAACCCAATGTCGCCTACAATGTTCTCTTTATATACTGCCAGGTCTAATTTGATGATAGCAGGTAAATCGGATATTTGTTGCCAGTCTACCTCTGTAGACATTTCCCTCTGTTCACGCCCTCCCCGATGTCTGGTATGTTGTGGAAACGGTTGCATTTCTTTCGCGAGCTTATCAACATCTGCTTTGATGTACATACCATGTTTTTTGTTAGGCGGTGTAATCTTACGTATCTTTCCAGCATCTATATACCGCTTAAATGTGCTTGTCGATACCTTCAACTTGCTTCTTGCTTCGCTTGATGTATACGTGGGTTCCATGAGCTTCTCCTTTGTGAGCGTATATTTATTTGAATTATAAGACATTCTTGACATCAATTTCTAGCCTCTTTTGAAATGTCTAAAATGTCTGCCGTTGAATTATTGACATTTTGGAAATGTCCATGCTATTATATTAACATAAACGGACACATTAAAAATTCCATCCGTTGATACTTTAACAAAAGAGACAACCGGGTACGTTCCGACCTCCATACCCTACAATCGCGCCAAGTGACAGGAGCTATGGACTGCATGGGTGGCAAGACGTGAGAAGCTGCCAGCGTAAGCACAGATGAGAGTCGAGGGAATGAGTGTTCTCTCAGGAGAAGGCGATAGGTTCCCAATCATGCAGAGATGAGAACGATGCAAGTGAAGCAAGGAAGGGCGTAGGGACATGGGTAAGTGAGCGAAGAGTCTCCTAGCGGGTATTGACCAAATGGATACCGCTACTCGCTTGCTCGTGACGTGTTCATTGAGGTCTGCCTCTTACTCTTTTGAGGAGGAGGTAGACCTGAGTGAAAGCGATTGGTCTTTCACTGGTTGCGGAAGATGCTGGCTCACACTTGCGACGTGTGGGCCAGCGGTGTGAAGTTTCTCGGCTTCGTCGTGTGAGTCCCTCTCCCTCATTGTGTCGTGCGAGGGACTCGTGTGTCAATCACACACAAAGGAGGGTGATGATGTCTGGTTGTTTTCATACGTGGCACGCTCTTGTCTGGGCGGTCGGGTGGTTTCGCTGTACGCGCTGCGGCATGCATGCTTGGTGTCCAGTTTGTGTTGGACGTGGGTCTCAGGCGGAGTCGCCTCCTGGGGTTCTTGTTCGCTATTGTGCCAAACATCTCTAGGAGGTATTCACATGGGAGGCAAGGTCTTAGAAGACATGGGGTATGCACGGGTGGTCGAACTCTCGGCTTCGGTTCACACGGGTTGGGGCTCTGTTTCGCTCACCCAACTGGTGGTGCATTTTCGCTCCGATGGGATTGATTTCTGTCAAGTGGATACATCCAGCCAAGAGGGGCCTCATGTGGTGCGGCTTTTGCTGACACCGGACGAAATGGCGGATGCGATTCAAGCGTATCAGTCCTTTCTTCACGATAGGGAGGCTTCTCGCCCAGGTGAGCGTGATGTGCTCGACGTGGACGACCATCCCTTTTAGGATGATCTCTTGAGAGAAGGGCGATCATGATTTGCGCTCAAGGTTCAGGTTGTGTCGTGTCTTGGTGTTGGTTCAGGAGGAGGTCTCTTAGATGCTTCGCTCGTATTGGAAAATGTTGGTGTGTGTTCTGGTCGTGCTGGTGGTGATTTGGTACTTGCTCACTGTGCAGTACGGGTCACTACCCGCCTTCCACCTTCCTTTGTAAGTCGTTCTCGTAGAATGCTGGCTCACGGCTGTCACCATGGGCCAGCGATTGAGGTTCTAGGGTCGGTGTTGTCCCTGGCTAGTCTCTCGCCTTCATTGTGGCGTGGGAGAGACTGGCTGTCAAGTCTGTGTTCTTCCACGCCACGAGAGGAGGTATTCTCATGGCAGCAACATTAGTGGGTATCGTGCAAGTGGTGCGTGAAGTTGAGGGGACGGTGAAAGATGGCCCTCGCAAGGGGGAAAGCTGGAAATTCTTGTCGATGGAAATTGCCGACACCCGGTTTGGGCATGTGTGGAGTTGTCAGCTGCGTCACGATGACGACAAGTATGCTGATGTGCTTGACTCTAACTTGATTGGTCACAAAGTCAAGGTCACGATTAAATCGCAGTCGGCGGCTCCTCGTGACCTTCCTGACGGGCGCAAAATCAATCAAATTCGCTCACAAGTGACTAACGTTCGTGATCTGGGCTTCCCCTCGGATGAAGATGAGTAAAGGGGGGTATTGGCGGTCATCTCGCGCTGAGGTGGCCGCTGTTCTGGCAAGAAAGAGGTGAGGGATGAGAACTGTCGTTCGAGCGGTGCTCTTGTGGCAGCGTATTGAGGTCTTGTTTGCGGCTCTGTTGCCGCTCGGCCTGATTGTCGAGTCGAGTATTGCCAACGGCTGGGCGTATGCTAGCGGCGATATGTCCGACTCCTGGCGGCTGGTGATTGCTCTGGGCCGTGGCTTCTTCTTAGAGGTGTTCACCTATTGCGCGGCGCGACTGTGCAAGGCGTTGTTCCTCAAAAAGCAGTGGTTCGGCTGTATCCTCATGGGCGTGCTGGCTGTGGTTGCCGTCTATGTCTCGGCGGGCAATAACTTTGGGTGGGTGGAGAGTGGGCAGAGCTTAGTCGGCGTCCTGGGTGAACTGGGGCAACTGTTCGGCTCGGGTGTTGGACTGCACCTCTATGAGCTGAGCCTGTCGATGCTGCTTCCTATTGCCGTTGCGGGTATTGCCTTGGTCGATACCTCGCATCTGGTGCATGAAGCCCTGGATAACGACCACTTAGATAATCGGGCCGTCGAGGTGGCAGAGAAAGAGATGCACCGTACCGCCTTTCTCAAGGGTCAACGGCAGCAACGCAAAGTGATTGAAGCAGAGTATAAGACGATTGCCCAGGAACGCGCCCAAAAGTATATTGGACGGATGCGCTCGGCGGCCTTAGCTGAGGACACCGCGCCGAGTGTTGCGCTTCCCAGTGGTTCATCTGCCATGAGTGCGTTACCGTCCTCAATCTCTGCGTCAGTGAATGAAGTCAAAATTCGCCGTATCAGAACAGGCTCGTAACTCTTTGTGCGCCACGCGCCACGCGCTGCGCCTAACGCCTTCCGATGTTGGCCGCGCTGCGCGTGCGCCTATTGTAAGCACATCATGGGGTTTCAACCCGCGATGGAACGTAACGGCTGTTACACAATCATGAGCAAAAAAGGGACTCTCAGGCGACTCTCCGACGATGCGCGGGTGCTTGCCGATTGCGGGGCGCGGGTGGTGCCTGACGACCGCAGTCGGCGGAACAACGCCCCAGCCTAGCGAGGAAAGAGAGAGTGAGGTAAGGGGTCAGGGGAAAGGAGAGAGAGAGAAAACTTCCATCGCAATGCATGGTTGTCTCTCTCTCTCCCGTCCCCTGCTTCGTCCCCCTTCGTACCCAGAACACAGGGGGTTTGGGGGAATCCCGTCCCCCAAGCGTACCCCAACGCTCGCCGCTTCTCCTCTCTTCACTATTCGTACAGTGTGGAGTAGGGCCTACAGGAGAAACGGATACGGGTGATGTCTCAATGAGTGAGAGGAGCTATCTCAATGGAACGTACTCAGGCTTTTGCCATCCTTACACGTATCAACACCTTGCTAGCGAGTGAAGGCAACACCTCACGGGTACAAGCCTACGTCACTCAACTGAACAAGGCAGGGTATCCCCTTCAAGTCATCATGAAAGGAAACACCGTTCTCCGATATCGTCCAGAAATAGTAGTGCAAAGTAGGAAGAAAGAGAAATGAATGGCGCGGCACAAGTAAACCGCGCCATTCTAAATACAAAGGAGAGTGTGTTGTTTTTTCTCTCTCTCGGCGAGGGCTTGGGATATTAATGCAAGAAGGCTTTTCAAGCGAAAGGGTTTGGTAAGATACCCTTCAATGTTACCTTGAGAGAGGGTTTTTTCTGCCGTTATATCAGCAGTAAGCACAAGAATAGGAGTGGATTGGTGCAATGGGTGAAGGTGTAGAAACGATTTTAGAAAGGTGTACCCGTCCATCTTTGGCATCCAGATGTCAAGAAGAATGATATCAGGTTTGTCGGTTTCAAGGTGTTTGAGGGCTTCTTGTCCATTGTCACGAGGAGTAACGGTATACCCTTCCATTTCTAAGATATCTTTTAGAAGTGTCTGTGTGCCGCTATCGTCATCAATGACGAGTACGTGTTTGCTTATCATCATCATGCCTTCCTCACCTTCCTTCCCTGGATTTGTGATGATCTATCGTTCGCTAAGGGCTAGGGTCACTGATGTCATCAAGAAAACATCAGTCCAACGCTAGTATATCATACATAGACAAGTACCGATTTTAGGAATAGAAGGTAGAAGAAATATTATACAAGAAGTGCGTTTTCTAAGGAGGTGCGTATGTCAAATGCCAAGTTGGTTGGGTATGGGGTAGATACCCTCATTCTCAATGTGCGGTATTCGGATAGCAAGGGTCAGCCAATCAAGCAAGAGTTGGATGAGAAGTTGCAAGAAGAGTTGGACTACTTGCAAGGGGAAGCGCGGCATGTGGAAACGGCGGTGGCAACGGATTGGGCCTTTCAGGGTATTCTCTTGTTTGTCGAGCCACATGGAGCCGGCAAACAATGGCGGTGGCTGCTTACCTCGCGCTTGCTCACTATAGCTGTTTCGCGTGGCAAGTTCAACGATGTGATTGCCCAAGTGCGCTTCTCCTCGGAATACCTCTGGTCGCAAGAATGGTGTGGGGATGCGCTCACCAACGTGCATACGTTTCTCATGTCACTCTTTGGTGAGAACATTCATCTGCAACTGTCAGAAGTGCATCTGTGCGCGGATGTGGTCGGCTACGATTTCTCTGAGTGCAACTATGAAACGCAGTTCGTGACACGGGTACGCAAGAATGAAGCTATCTACGGTGCTGATAGTGTTGCTCTGGATTGTCACCGTGTTTCCACCCTGGCCTTTAGCAAGCACAAGGCTCCTCTGTCCTGTGCCATTTATAACAAGACGTTGGAAATCAAGCAGAAGTCGGGTAAGACGTGGTTCTATGACCTGTGGCGTAAGAACGGATGGGATGACACGATGGATGTGTGGCGGGTCGAGTTCCGCTTTAAGCGTGAATTGCTGCATCAGGTGGGCATTGAGTGGGCCTATGATGTACTCGACGAACTGAAACGGCTGTGGGACTATGCGGCGGGTCGTGTTGCTGGTGGTGAGGATGGTCTGCCTGATGGCTGGCTACGCTATGTGTTGCCCAATGAGGATAGCAACCGTTCGCGCTGGCCGGTTCATTCCGCCTGGGCGGTTGTGCAAAGTGCCTTCTCAGAAGAGTGTGACCCTGGCCTCGGGCCGTTGGTGCGCAAGCGTATTCGTGAAAAGAATGTCGAGCGGGGCTTAGCTGCCACAATTGGCTACATCTCGACGCTTGCGGCCTGGCTCGGTGGTGAGTATGTCAATCAAGATACTGATGTGTCCTTGATGCTGCATTGGCTTGCTGAGACAGGGCCGAACTACTTAGAGTCCAAACAGCGGGACTTTGTGCAAGAGGTTCGCAAGAAACAAAAACGCTACGGCAATACGCAAAGTGATGAAAGCGAGGCGGTCTCATGAAACGATTTCGCGTGTGTGTGTGTCGGGATATGCTGTCTGAAACGTTGGACTATGAGTGTATGGTCTCAGCGACAAGTCATACTGAGGCCGCAATAGAGGTCTTGTGTCGGCTCGGTAGTGGCTCTGTTGATGGGTTTGAGCCACAAGGGGAGATTGGCGTTGATGCAGCAACAAACGTCTTGCGTTTGCTCGGCGGTGGCTATGCCGACGGGGTATGGGTTGAGCCACAAGGGGAGAATTGCTCGGTTATGAGCTTTGTGTGTATGAGCGTTCTTTATCGTCGTTCTGGGGAAGTGTTTGTACGCAAGGTGTCCTATCGTATTGCCGATACAATAGCGAGTGAAAGTGAGGTGGCTTCATGAAGTTACGTGATGCCGTGAAAGAGTACTTGGATTTACAGCGTTCTAGTAACATGAGTCAGTATACTATTGACCACAATAGGCGGTATCTCGGTTGGTTCGTGGAGTGGGTAGAAGAGGAGTATCACATTGCTGACGTTGCACAACTCGATGTGAGCCATTTGCGTGGTTGGATTCTCCATTTGCAACAACTCCCGCTACAGCGTGGGGAAGGGATATTAAAGGATTCTACTATTCGGATGTATGGGGCGTGTCTGCGGGCCTTCTGCAATTGGTTGGAGTATGAAGAGAAGGTACCGAAGTCCATCACCAAACGCTTCAAGCTTCCAAAGGTGGAAAAGCAGTTTATCCCGACCTTTGAGGATGAGGATGTAAAGAAACTCTTAGCGGTCTGTGAAGCGGAAAAACACTACACAGTAAAGGTACAGAGGGCATTGACGGCTCGTAACCGTGCGATTGTCAGTGTGTTAATTGATACGGGTATTCGTCGAGCAGAGTTAGCAGGGCTGCGGCTGTGCGATATTGATAGAGAAATGCGGGTTCTCCTGATTCATCGTAAGGGCAACAAGTGGCAACAGGTACCCATCTCCTATGAGGGGTTTAAGCCATTGCATGAGTATCTGTCAAAGCATCGAGCGGATTTAGCGGCGATGGACGGGCGGTCTGTACGACGTAAAGAGGATATGGTGTTCTTGGCTGACAATGGCAAGCCGTTAACTCTCATGGGTGTCTCTAAACTGTTTGAGACGCTGCGGAGACGGTCGGGCATTGATGGGAAAAAGGTCACACCGCATCAGTGTCGGCGGTACATGGCAACCTCTCAGTTAGCGGCGGGTCGGAGTCCGTTTGATGTGCAGCGGCAAATGGGGCATACCACTTTGACGATGACTAACCATTATGCTTCACTTGGCATTGAGCAACTCAAGCGGTCTCATGAGCAGTATTCGCCTCTCAGGAAGAAGCCAGACAATACGACGAGTTATGGTGTTGGTATGGGATATTGGGAAGAGGAGTAACGTTTCTGATGGATTTGCTAGGCTACATTATTTCGGTTCTGGGTAATGTAGCCACCCCTACTAGAGTGGCTCTACAGGCTGACTGATGGGCTTTCAATGCTATTCTACTACAACAAGTATATTATAGAACAAGCCTGCCATGCTGGACCCTCCTGTTGTTTTGACTCTGCAACAGTAATCTGTTACAGTGTACGCAGTATCAATGCTGTGATGCGGATGAAAGGTATTGTTCAAGGAAGACTCATCATGCATGAATTACACGATCCTCTACGGGCGGAACAGAATGACCGCACACTGGCTGATCGTCGTGCCGCTGGTAGAGAACATCGTACCAGGGTGCCGCGTTCGAGTCATGCCGGCTGGAGTCCAGCTGCTGATCGTCCTGATCCGTTGAGCGTGCTCGTGGAACAGAACCGTTCCCGCCTGGCGCATCTCGTGCCGCTGCGTTATCAACGGATGATCGTCTCGCCTTTTACCTTTTTGCGTGGGGCGGCGATCATCATGGCGCAAGACTTGGCTACCACTCCTGTCACTGGCATTCAGACGCAGGTCTGTGGCGATGCGCATCTCAACAACTTTGGCATCTACGCCACCCCGGAACGCAATCAGGTCTTCGATGTGAATGACTTTGACGAGACGCTTCCTGGCCCCTGGGAATGGGATATCAAGCGGCTTGCCGCCAGCATCGTTTTAGGCGGGCGCACCAACGGCTTCCCTGCTATTACCAACAGGCGGGCCGTCTTAAATTGCGTCCAGTCGTACCGTGAGCACATGTGGCAGTACTGCCACATGTGCCATATCGATGTCTGGTACTCCCGCATTGACTACGAGAGTTCACTCCAATTCGTGCATCCCACCTTTCGCTGGTACATCACCAAGCAGCGCGAAAAGTCGCGTCAGCGTTCAAGTCTCCAGGTGTTTCCCAAACTCACGCAGCAAGTCGATGGTCGGCACACCTTCAAGGATGATCCCCCCTTGATCGCACACCTTGCTGACAAAGAACTCGCTCACCAGTTGCGCGGACTGGTGGATGCATACCGACCAACAGTGCAAGAGGATCGGCAGGTGCT
>JBPCJY010000081.1:0-11074 GCA_051004815.1 Ktedonobacteraceae bacterium | reverse complement strand
CTGCGGGCCGATCTGGTGTGGATGCGTCCGCCGCGCTACGCTCACAAGGACAGCGCACCCGGAACGAAATCTCACTCCCATACTCGTCCTAAAACCGAACCGGGCGTGATTTAGTTGGAGTAGGTGGCCGATACATCGGCCCCTACATTTGCATATACATCGGAAAGGGAATCCATTATGCAAGAGGCTGCGGTGTCGCCGCTTACCACCTGGCAAAACTTTTACGTCATCATCGGTGCCGCTGCCGGGACACTGACTGGATTGATGTTTGTGGTAATCACCTTGATCGCGGGAACTCAAGTGCGAAGGTCAGGTGGGACGATTGCGGCATTCGGCACGCCAACAGTCGTGCATTTTTGTCTCGCCCTCCTCGTTGCCGCGCTTCTCAGTGCGCCATGGCATGTGCTGTGGAATGTTGGCCTTCTGCTCGGCCTCGTCGGTTTAGGGGGAGTAACATACGTCGTCATCGTCGCACGGCGGGCGGGCCGTCAGACTGACTATAAACCAGTGCTGGAAGACTGGTTATGGCATATGATATTTCCACTCGTCTCCTACACAGCCCTCCTCGTCGCGGCGATTCTGCTCGAGAGCAATCCGGTGCCGGCACTGTTCGCCATTGGTGCGGCTACGGTTCTGCTCCTGTTCATCAGCATCCACAACGCCTGGGATACCGTTACCTACATTATCGTTGAGTACGCGCAGCCAGAGAACAAGAGTCAGGACTAGAATAGTCTCAGGAGAAGAACTATGCCGCGGATCGCTATCATCGGTGCGGGAATCGCGGGACTCAACGCCGCTCTCACCCTACAGGACGCCGGTCTCTCGTGCGACATCTACGAAGCGTCCGACCGCATCGGCGGTCGCATGCACTCCGATAGCATCACCTGGACGGATGGTCTGGTCAGCGAGTGGTGCGGTGAATTCATCGACGGCGATCATGAGACCCTACACCAGCTTATCAAGCGTTTCGGCCTCAATATCATCGACCTGGGGCAGACAAGGGGAGACCGCGCACAAAGCATCATATATTTCTTCAATCGCTATTACGGTGCGGAAGAACTGGCCGAGGACTTCCAGGTGCTCGCTCCTCTTTTGCAGCAGCAGGTGCAGGAGACTGGTTTCCCCACGACCCACGCTCACTATACAGAGACGGGTTACAGACTCGATCATCTGAGCGTATATGACTGGATTGAACAGTACGTCGCAGGTGGACACAACGCGCCGCTGGGACACCTGCTGGAGAGCGCCTGTACTGGTTACTTCGGCCTGGATACGCACGAGCAAAGTTCTCTCAACCTGCTCTATATGTTCGGTTCGCGTGACATGGCAAGTGGTACGACCCCTTCCCGACCGCTGCAAGGCAGCAGCAAAATCGCGGGCGGTAACGAACAACTACCGCTCGTTATGGCCCATAGCTTGCGAGAGGGTGGCATCCACTTACACCATCAACTGACGGCACTTGCACTGAACCGCGACGATTCGCTCACCTTGACGTTCGCCACCGCTGGTGGTTCATTGGAAGTGCAGTGCGAACGTGCAATCCTCACCCTCCCTTTCAGCGCATTGCGCCACATAGATTACCAACGGGCTGGTTTTGATTCCCTCAAGCGAGCAGCCATCGAGCAGCTTGGCTACGGCACGATCTCCAAGCTGTTCTTGCAGTTCGATCAGCCCTACTGGTACCAGGATGGCCCCTGGCCCCGCGCTCACAACGGTTTCATCATCACGGACCTGCCTATTCAGACGCTCTGGGACGCTTCCCCCGGTCAAACAGGCGCAAGCGGACTGCTTGTTAATTATACGAGCGGGCCAAGAGGGGCCGCTTATGCGCCACCAACGGCCTATTCCACCACCAACGACTCAGCGATCATTCAGAGCTATGCCCACAACTGCCTCCAGCAATTGGAGCGTGTCTTCCCCGGCATCAGCCCCCACTACACTGGCAGGGCCGCGTTGAGCTATCCCACGGGCGATCCCCATCTTCTCGGCAGCTACTCCTGCTGGAAGGTGGGACAATACACCGCTTTCGGCCGCTACGAGGGCGTGCGCCAGGGACCCGTTCACTTCGCCGGCGAACATTGCTCGGTCGAGTTCCAGGGCTTTATGGAAGGTGGAGCCAGGGAGGGCCAACGGGCCGCACAGGAAATTTTGCGGGATATGGGCTAAGAGCCATTCTCCTACTGCTTTGTGATTGCTTTGTGATTGCTCAGGCAACCCCCTCCACAGATTGTGTGCTATGCTAGGAGTAGGTCGTTGCCTGGTACGACAACGCATGAGACTATAGCTACCGTATGGCGGATATCACATACTTTATAGTAGGACATTCTATGAGACAAACACCAGAACGCGAATCAATAAATCACGAGGATGTTCATCGCCGCTGCGAAGAATGCCAAATGCCTTTGTGGCAAGCAGGAGAGGTCGTTCCAGCGGGAACTTACGTGCGCGTGGATGACCGCTCATACCACACGGTACTACTCGATCAGGAGGGGCCACTACCAGCAACGTTTGATGGGCATGCGGCGTTGTATTGTACCTCGGGCTGCTCGTGCAGGGATCGCACGCAATAGGGCTGATCATGGAAAGGGAACGCGCATTCTCCTATACCTCTTGTATTCGGTCTCCAACAGAGATCATTCCCTCGGTCAGTATGTGCGCTCTCAAATCTGCGCGTTGGAGTGCCATGCAGCTCGTCGCTTGTTGCGTGTCCTCAGAGGCGCAGGACTCGTGTGGTGCGAGACCGTGGAGTACCACTTCCCCAACGCGGAACGTGCGTCCGACCAATTGCCGAAGGGAACCACCGCGAACGACAATATTGCGTCGTGCAGTGTCGCCGGAATCGATCCGTGGCTCCTCTCTCTTCAGCACCTCTATTGCTTCCTGCTCAACGAATGTCACGTCACATGTCGTTGCATCAGAGATCGCGTCCATTCCACGGGACGTATAAAAGCGATCTCCTTCTATGCCTCTTCCTGGCACCAGATGTGCCGTGGTGATTGTAGTCATAGGCGCACCCGCCGCGTTCGCAATGTGAATTGAGATAATACAACCCTCCATGGAAAACTCCTCTCGTTCTATCGTTCTGCTCTTTTCTCCCTTTAGCACTCTTCCTCCTCACACACTAATCATACACAATAATCATACACGCTGCATCACGCGTCCCTATCACAAAAGAGGTATTTTGTCATTAGAAGAAGGTTGAGAGCAGATTGTGATTTTCCCACAAAGGAAAAGAGAAACTCTATCAGTCGCGGCTATGTGGTATCATATTGAGACAACCAGTGTACGGCGTAATGCTGTGCATCCACCAACAGAACACAGCACTGCACCACATGCTTAGATAAGGAGCAGTGCATATGTCCACAACTCGCACGCCACATATGACCGACTATGAGGCCGAGCGGCAACATTTTCACCTGGAAGTCCCCGAATATTTTAACTTCGCTACCGACGTTATTGGCAAATGGGCCAGCGACCCCCATAAACTCGCGATGCTCTGGGTTGGCCCCAGGGCGAAGAACGCCGCATCACCTACGCGCACTTCGCCGAGTACTCCAGCCGCGCCGCCAATGCCTTTGCCACACTGGGCATTAAAAAAGGCGATAGGGTATTGGTTATGCTGCCACGTTTTCCCGAATGGTGGGAGAGCGTACTTGGATTAATGAAGCTGGGAGCCATTCCTATCCCTTGCACCACGCTGTTAACCCCCAAAGACATTCAGTTTCGCTCCGAAGTGGCCGAGGTGGAAGGATTCATCACCGACAACGAAGGCGCACCCAAATTTGACGAGGTACGCGCCCAATGCCCAACTATCCGCTACGCGATATTGGTGAATCCATCCAATGCCGATGTCGCCGGACGCGAGCATTGGACAAATTATCATCAGATTGTCAAAGACGCTTCGCCAGAGTTTCATGGCGACAAAACGAGCAGCGACGACCCCTGCCTGGTCTATTTCACCTCTGGCACGGTTGGCTATCCCAAGATGGTGTTGCACACGCAAGCCAGCTATCCCATCGGCCATACCATCACAGGCAAATATTGGCTTGACCTGCACGAGGATGATCTGCACTGGAATCTTTCCGAAATGGGGTGGGCAAAAGCGGCTTGGTCCAATCTTTTTGGGCCATGGGTCATGGGAGCTGCGATGTTTATGCAGGATGCACGCGGCAAATTCGATCCGATCGAAACGCTGGAGATGCTGCACAACTATCCCATCACCACGCTCTGTGCTCCACCCACTGCCTATCGTATGATGGTGCTTGATGAGCCAATGGCCTATATGAAAACGCATCCACCCAAGGCTTTACGCCACTGCGTTGGCGCGGGTGAACCGCTCAACCCGGAGGTTATCAAGATGACCTCACTAATTTAGCACCTGGTTCCGCCCGTAACTGTTCCTCCGTTACACCATACTGCTCCATTAGCTGATAATCCAGCAGGCAAAACGAGTTCGGTATATCCTCCCAGGTTTTCAGTTTATCTGAAGAAAGCTTCAAGCGCACCGCTCGATGCTCAATGGCGTGAAAGCTCCTGTGAGGGAACAACTTCATCAACTCTTCCGATGTCATGGTTCGATAGTGCTGTCTGAGCAGATCATCTTCTCCCTGTATCCAGTGTGTCGAAGGGTTCCCTTCGCGAAAACATATCATCTCATCAATACCCCATTCAGGGTCACGCCAATGGATGGCTATCTTGTAAAAGCGGGGTGAGAGATTATCAAGCACCGCTTTCTCTACAAAGGTGTCCACCATATCAGGCACCAACTCAGCTGGCACAAGCTCATCCCAGCGGTCACCTACCTCCTTGATGAGTTGCTTGTACGTCCGCCGCTTTTCTACGTGGGTTGTATCCCTGGTAACCTTCTCCTTACGCCGTTCGAGTCGCACCAGCTCTTCTTCTAATCCGTTGTACTGATCATTAGCTTCTTGAAGCAGTGTCTTATTCGTCAATGCT
Source organism: Ktedonobacteraceae bacterium (assembly GCA_051004815.1). Taxonomy (GTDB): domain Bacteria; phylum Chloroflexota; class Ktedonobacteria; order Ktedonobacterales; family Ktedonobacteraceae; genus JBBQXY01. The sequence goes on along the minus strand of JBPCJY010000081.1, from coordinate 6,118 downwards.
CCTGATCGAATTTCCCCCCTGATCTTCGCCATAAGCGACTCAACAGCCTTGATATCTCGCTCTATGTCCTGCAACAGCTGTAGCTGGGTCTGTCTCTCATCTTCCTCCTTACTCAGGAAATCTTCAAATTCATCGGCGTCCTGCAGTTTCCGTATGAATTTTTGCAGAAAGAAGCTATCAACCTCTTCCACGGACAACATGTACTTTATCGTTTTCCCCTCCTGGCGTAGCAGCCAGAAGGTGTAAACCTTTCTCGCTTCTCCGTGTGCTTCCTTTCCGCCTTTCGGTACGTCCTTTACGTAAATTCTGTACTGGGGATCAGCTGCCACGGCTTTACTAGTGAGAATGGCAGGCTGGTCCGAGTGATGCCGCTTCGCATACTTATTGCACTTACTTAAAAAAGCGTCGTTAGGCGTACCATCTAAATTCGTAGGAGCGAGTCGGTTAAAGGAGTAGAGGAACGTTCCAAAATCCACAATAGGAGCATGATTTTCGGCATCGATCACCACACCTTTGTATACCCAGATGCCTGCATATACTGGATTGACGAGAATTTTACGCAGACCGCTGGCGGTTCTGAGCGTGAAACCTCTGACTTTGCCTATTTCCTCAACCTCTTGAGGATCCATCCCTTTCTTGAGCATTTCACGCCTGTACATTTTTAGAATATTGCACGCCCCCAAAATCTCGTCATCAATGGTGTCATCAAATGGAGGGAAAAACGCTTCCTGCCTGCATATCTCTCGAAACAACTCTTGTATGTTCGCTCCCAGTTCCCTGTACCTTTTATATATCCATTGTATTTTCTCGGCATGCAGCATATAGGGGTAAATCTTGCGGTAGTTGGGATTTTTTTCCCATCCACTTTTTCTCGCCGGTCCACGAGGAAACCAATTGGCAGGTTACCACCGGCCCAACGCCCCGATTCGCCCAGCTCATCTTTTGCAGCCAGCATTCTACCAACATGGTTCTCGATGTATCTCCATGCGTCCTCACATTTGCGCCTGAATTGATCAACGTGCCAGGAAATGGAAAAGTCATACATGAAATCAATCGAAGTACGGCTATGATTAAGCGTTACAACCTTCGCTCCGTACAGGTAACAGATCTCCATGAACTTGCTGTATTCCTTACCCCAGCGATCACGAAACAACCTGTCTACCTGGGCTGCAATAACGATCTTCACCTGCCCGTCTGCAATTCTTCTCAGCATATCGTTAAAGGCGGGACGGTCTTCCATCCTGAGTTGTCCCGATAGACCTAAATCTCTATCATCCAGGATGATCAGTTCCTGGGACCACCCACATGTGAGAGCGAAGGTCCTATCTACCTGCATCTCAGCACTGACATTCTTCTTTTGCTCTGGTGTACTCACACGAGGATATATCTGTACATACGAAGTTATAGGGAGTTCCATCTTCCAAGATGGCGTCGGCGTTTCCTGTGCTCGCTTCGCTAATGGTATGATCTTTGCCATTTTTGCTCTCTAGCTCCTCCAACCTATGTAATAACCTACAAAACAATCGACAAGCCCGTTCGTGGTATTCAGGTGGTAGCATCCGGTACACTCCTTCTAGTCAAAGACAGCCTACTTATGCCTGTTATCGTGATATCAAGAGTGTACATTATTTTCTTACTACCCGTATTTATTATATACATAATCGTTATGCATTGGCGTTGTCCTTCTAACGTAGACTCACGGAAGTGATGCATAAAAATTATGCAGACTTGAAGATGCGTTTTACCTCATTTTCCCCTTTCAAATTTCGTCAAAATTGGGCACTCGTCAGCTCGCTATTGTGAGTAACCCAAACTCGTTCTCTACCGAGAACGATAGCAGAGATGTTGTGTGACAACCACAGGATAACTATGCGAGACGGCAATTGCAATGCCTGCCGGGATTGATGTGAGTGCTTCAGTAGCTGTTGCCAGATGCCTCCTTACTCAGACTTTAGACTGAGTGTTATAGCCTCGACCAGGAGCGCAAGAAAGCGCGATGGACACATGGATGAGAGTTCATCCACGAGACAGATATGCCATTCTCCTCCATACTTGGCGGCGTGGATATGCCCGAAGCGGCACACTATCTCATAGCCCTGTTCCCGTAACAATGCATGTGCAGTCGTGATATCCATCGATTCGCGCTCATGGTTTTGCCCTTGCATAGAGAGATCTTCATTTATATTATATGCGTTGCTGATCTTCATCATCTTTTTTGTCTTGGCTCGCTCTGCTCACATATGAGACAGAACACCACATAGTTCCAAAAAACATAGCGTTTTCTAGCGAAATAGAGCGTTCTATTGGCCGCTTGCTTTCGACTTCGTGCGGGGAACGACAATCCTCACAGGATGGACTACCAGAGATGCAAGCACCTCTTTCCCATCCTCTACCGCCCTTTGCCCGAAGGCATCAGGGGCTACTTTTCGTATGATGTTTCCGGCTCCGTTGATGTCAGCATTGATGGAGCGTCCATTGGATGCGCGGTAGAGTCCACGCTTGACGCGCTTGCCGCTAAACGTGTGCTTCTCATCGCCATTCTTCCGAACTGGCAATGGATCAAGGTCAAGAAGACTGGCTTTTGACGTGTAAGACTCTTCGGCGATCTTGACAATGATCCCTACCAGTTCCGCCTTGTACTTCAACATCTGGATAAAGCGTGCATGTGGGATTTGGACAAATTGCTGGTTGTTCCTCTTGCCCATGTTGACTTCCTGCTTCCAGGCGTCATTTTTGCCGATGCACAACACGCCTATTCCCTCTTTCACCAGAAGATCAATAATCTGGTGACTGACAGTATGCATGTAGTGATCGATGCGCCTGTTCCGCTTGTTCGTTATACACTCCATGCGCTTGGTGGTGCCAGTTGTCCCTAGTTGTTTTTGTAATTCTGCCTTCCGCTTGTTGTAGAATTGGTTCACGCTTTTCACTGGACGCCAGTTAACAATGATGGCCTGGAAATGTGGCTTGTTTGAGGTTAGCGCAACCAGATTATTCATGCCAATGTCTATGCCAGCGTACCAAGCAGGATTCACTTCTGCCTGTTTCACCTCTTTCCCATAGACCACTTCAATCACGTAAAAGCCCTTGCGAGGCACGATGCGAACTTGATCGATGTTCTTTTGCTTCGTTTGTACTTCGACAGGAAGCCGGGACGGTTGAATGAGTCCACGCTTCAAGCCTCTCTTGCTGATCGCCTGAATGGTGTACACCAGGATGGTGCGGCCTTCGGTTTTGTGCTTGTACTTTGGCAACTTTGGACGCCCTAAAAACTTTGATGGGTCTTCCTGATAGGAGTCACACGCCTCAAAGAAGGACTTCCAATTCCGATCAAGCACCAGCAAGGTTTGTTGACTGACCTTTGCTGGCAGGGCTTTGTACGCCTCATGCGACTGCATCCGACGCTGCATCTCATGGTAGTTGAGGTACTTGCCTTCGTGAATAAAGGCTTGCCGTATCTCGTAGAGCGCAGCATTGTAGAGATTCTTGGATTTAAAAGCGGCGGCATCAATGATGCTGTAGCGTGGATCGTTCTTGTCAATCACATGTTGTTCAACGAGCTGCATGATCTTCGCCTCCTGCCGGAAACGGCAGGCGATCCGATGAGTGAGCAGAAGTGGGTGCGCAGTAGCCTGCGCCATCTCAGTCAACGGTTGGAGGGTCTGGGACATGTGGCGAGTCCGCCAACGGTGGGTCGGCTGTTACGCAAGTTAGGCTACTCGTTGCGGGTAAATGTGAAAAAGCAAGAGGCTAACGGAGCGCATCCTGAGCGGCAGCAGCAGTTTGAGATGCTGGAAAGCCAAAAAGAGAGCTTTCAACTGGCAGGTTGGCCCATCATCAGCGTGGATACCAAGAAGAAAGAACTGATTGGCAACGCGCAAAAACGCTGGGCAAGCTTGGGGTCAAGCAGCCGAGGCGGTCAATGTGCATGACTTCCCTCAAGATGCCAGGCTTAGAGCCGTCCCGTATGGGATCTATGAGGTGAATGGCAATCGCGGGTCGGTCTATGTCGGCTCTTCTGCTGATACGCCGGAGGTTGCCGTGGCAGCCATGGCGCGCTGGTGGGAAGACGAGGGACGCCGGAGGTTTCCCCAAGCCAACCAGTTATTGATCCTGGCAGATGCCGGTGGCAGTAATGGCTGTCGGCCTCGCAGCTTTAAGCAGCAGCTGCAAGAGCAGCTGAGCGATCACTATGGACTCACGGTGACGGTCTGCCACTATCCCACTGGGTGTTCGAAATGGAATCCGATCGAACATCGGCTGTTCAGCCAGATTAGTCTGAACTGGGCAGGCAAGCCACTACGAAGTCTGGACACCCTGCTCAACTGTATTCGCGGGACGACGACTCACAGCGGTCTGCGGGTTCGGGCCGCTATGTTGGATGGCACCTATGAGAAGGGGCAAAAGGTGTCCGAGGCTCAGATGCAGCAACTCAATATCGAACACTATAGCGTCTATAGTCAATGGAACTACACGATTCGACCTCATCTCCCGGTCCCTTCCGCGACTGGAATACCCTCGGGAGATGGGAAAGTTATTTTTTAACAAGCCCTCAGCATTGACAGCCAAATCCCATTTACAGATTGCCTGCTCCGAACTGTAAGTATTGAGTTACTTTTGCATGCAGGATACGCAGGGTATCAATGTCGCTACCACCAACAAAAGTGAAATGAAAAAAGAAGAAAGCAACACGAGAACAGAAAGAGAGAGGAACGATGAGAGTCATTCCATCGCCGGGTGCTGTGACGATTATGGCGATAGCGGCCCATCCCGATGACATCGAGAGTTGGTGCGCGGGAACGCTCGTACAGGCAATTGATCAAGGCGCAACCGTCCGTCTGCTTCTGGTCACATCAGGGGAGCATGGATCGAGCGATCTTTTGCTACAGGCACATGAGGTTGCTTCCCGACGAGAAGAAGAGGCACGAAAAGCGGCGGAGCTGCTCGGCATTGCAGATCTCGTGTTTTTGCGCTATCCCGATGGGGATGTGGAGGATACGCATGCGCTACGAGCTGATCTCGTGGAATGGATTCGCCGTTGGCAGCCGTCCGTCCTGTTCACCCACGATCCGGAACATCCGTACCCCGCCTATCTCTGCCATCGAGATCACCGCATTGTCGGTCGCGCCGCCCTCGATGCCGTCTACCCGTTGGCTCGTGATCATCTGGCGTTTGCGGAACAGGTGCGTGCAGGCCTGGGTCCACACAAAGTCGGCGAGGTCTGGCTCTTCTCCAGCGGCAACGCCGACACCTCTGTTGACATTACCGCCGGATTTGAGCGGAAGCTGGCCGCGCGGCTCGCCCACACGAGTCAGACTACCGATCCTGCCGCGCTTGTAGCAGGCTGGAGAGTGCGTTCGGCGTCCATCGGGCAGGCGGCCAGCCTCCCACTCGCTGAGGCATTTACGCTGCTTGAGCTTGATTGAGGGAACATGTGAGGAAACAAGAAGCCGAGTCTCTATCGTCGATCTCAGTTCGTTCCACGCATGAGCGTGCATCTCGGTGCTGGCTGTATGGCATGCTTGGTGCGCTGTTTGTCTCCAACGCGGGGACCGCTTTGCAACTCGCCACGCAAGCGTGGTTCGTGTGGGAACTGTCCCACCGTCCCGCGACCGTTGGGCTCCTTGCACTCGTTCAGGCAACTCCTCTGCTTGGTGTTCCCTTGCTGGGCGGGATGTTTGCGGACCGCTTTCCACGTCGAAGGCTTCTGCTCTTCACCCAAAGTGCGTTAACACTGATTTCGGCCCTCATGGGCGGTCTTGCGCTGGCGGGTCTCCTCTCCCTCTCTCTCACGCTGGTCTTTTCGGGCATCCTTGCCTCGGTGAGTGCGCTCGACAACCCGATCCGTCAAGTGTACCTGCCCGGCGTCGTGGAGACCGCACAACGAGGACGAACGGTAGGGCTCAATGCGCTGACCTACAATGCAGGGGCTATCGTGGGTCCCGCCGCGGCAGGCGTCCTGCTCCCACTCATGGGGGCTTTCACTGGTAGGTTTTTGGGGGAAGGCATGGGCGAGGGGAAATGTCGTGCTGAGCGGGGGGCCGGAGCCTCCGGCGGGGACGAACGCCGAGTCTTGGACGCACCTCACCTGACAGGCGCAACCGACGACCCTCCCAAA
>JBPCJY010000080.1:0-4695 GCA_051004815.1 Ktedonobacteraceae bacterium | reverse complement strand
TTGTGAATGAGTGCTGCAAGGGGCATGATGGCGACCGCCCTGGTCGCCATCATGCCCCTTGCAGCACTCATTCACAAGTCCGCACCGCTTCTGCTAAACTAGACTTTCACCCGGTAATAAACCTCTTCAAAAGGAAAAGTTACCTCTAAGCTGGTAAGCTCTACTATATCGCCCTCCCGATAGTAGAACGGTTTCCAGAAGCTGCCCTCACGCCGGTAAACTTCAATCCTCTTATATGCACTGCCGATCAGCAGATATTCACTGAATGATGGAATGCGCTTATACGCATTAAACTTTGCGTTTCGAGCTCGTTTCTCGGTATATGGAGAAAGAACCTCGATAATCAGCGTAGGGTTAGCGATGTATTGCGGATCTTCCTGCTCACCACAGGCTACCGTTCCGTCAGGGTAGAGATACTGTTTTTCGGCTAGCTTCACTTTTGCATCACTGGTATAGAACACACAAGGGCCACCACGTAGGGCATTGTTGAGTACTGTGCCAATGTTCCCACAGATCGCAGCGTGTGCGATGCTTCCGCCAGCCAGGTCTAACACCGTCTGGTCATCATAGGCGGAGGATGGAGGGCGCAACATGAATACAAACCCGTCAAGATATTCGTATTTCCCGTCTGTCGTCTCATCTAGAGCCAGGTACTGCTCAAGAGGCATGTATACGCTATCCGCAATCTCTGATCGATCGGCTGCCATTATTGCGCCTCGCTTTCACTTCACACATCGATGTATCGAGTCATACATAGTGTACACGATCTATCAAGAGATTGCATCTTTCATTCTCCTTCACAGACAAAAGGCTACATCCCGTGCTACCGCACCTACCATGCAAAAATGATATACTATGCCTGGTACTCAGATCAGAAGGGCCAGAGAAGGTGGAACAATGAGGAAGATACTAGCAAGCTCCAGTATACTTCTCTTGCTTATGCTACTGCTAGAAATATATTCTCCCCCACCAACTCATGCTGATGGTGGCGCACCCAACCTTGCTTATGTCTCAGGGTCAACAGCCGGTATCAGCGTGATTGATGTAGGACAGTCCAAGGTCACAAAGACCCTTGCGATCTCTGGTGATCCTCATACCATCCTTTTAAGCCTGGATGGGCGTTTCCTCTATGTCACGCAGCCAGCCCTTGCCCAAGTGAGCATCATTGCCGCCAACACTGGACGAACATTGTGTAGTACACATGTCGCGGGCGAACCAACGTTACTGGCACTTGATCAGAACAGCAATACCCTCTATGCCGCCGGTAATGGTGCGGCGCGTGTCAGTGCCATTGACACGACATCGTGCGCTATACGTCACACGTTCCAGACCGATAGCCCCGTCTACGGATTAGCCTTTGGCATCGTAGGTGAGGTGGGAAATATTCTCTGGGTGGCTGGTACGAATGATGTAAGCATCTTCAATACGCAGTCCGCACAACGCATTGGCACCATTGCTATCGCGGGCAATCCGCGCTACCTCACGATGCCACAGGGCAGCGAAGTAGCGTACGTGACCACACAGCAGGGAAGTGTCGATGCCATAGCTTTCAAGACGCATCAGGTCTATCCACTACTCGACGGAGGCACATTTGGCCCCATGGATTATGACGCCTTGACAAGCGAGGTCTATGTTCCCGATGCGCAGCACAATGTCATTGATGTGCTCAGTCCCGTTAATAGTAGTATGACAGCACCGCCCAATGAACCTGAGCGCGTTATTCCCATTTCAGCCCCACCAGCATCGATAGCCATTACCAGTGATGGGTTACTGGGCTTTGTAGCAATGCAGGGCGGCAAAGTGGCGATGCTCGATCTACTTGATCGGAGTATTGTCTACACCCTCAACGTGGGCGGTAATCCCCATTTTATTATTACTGGCCTCTACCCCCCAGCTGGTGATATCTCCTTGCCCAGGTCATCAGCACCTCCTACAACCCCTGCATCGTCAGGCAGCCCGTTGAATACTATTGTCATCATACTCTTTACAATTGCTGGACTCGCTTTGGTGCTCTTCATAGTTTTGCTTATTGTGCTGTTACGTCAGCGTGATTCCAGTGGGGCGAAGAGAGGGTGAGTGCGACATTAGTCACAGCATCTGATCGATGCTCGCAGGTATACTACCAGCGAATCTCCGATAGAGCAGAGCAATCCTTTTGCCGATGCGAAGACGAAGAGCAACTGAAAGAGGAAGACATCATGAATGCAACAGCGATAGAAACGACGCGCTTGCTGATCTATGACGCGCTGTATAACGTCTATGACCCGGAACTGGGCGTCAATATTATTGACCTCGGCCTGGTCTATGACGTTACCGTAAACGAAGAAGGTTATGTGACGGTGACGATGACACTCACGACGCCTGGCTGTCCAATGCACGAGTCCATCAGTGAGGGAGTGGGCGCGGCACTGGCGGATATACCAGCGATCACCGGAGGCGAGGTTCGCCTGGTATGGGAACCACAATGGGAGCCGTCACGAATGACCGACAAGGGACATCGTTTGCTCGGCTTTGCCTGATCGCGGGTGAGACGCACGGACGATGTGCGGAAAGCGAGCAAACGACCTTCACTGCTGAACGGGCGAGACATGTTTCCTGAGATGAAGGACAACGCCGACACTGTTGACTGCCGCGAGTACGAGTCCCGCTCCCAGCAGTCCACTCGTGATCTGCAAGGGAATGCTCCACGCGAACAGTGCTGAGAGAATGACACCTGGAAGCCCACCGTTGATAAGCCCCCAGCTCAGCCATGCCCAGCGTTCATGCACCAACTCACGCATCAGGGGCACCTTCTCTCGCCCGACGCGTGGCCCGTAACGGCTATGCCAGATGAGGAAGGGGATGATCTTGTACAGGTAGCCAATGATGCTTTGTCCCAGCCAGCCAACCAATGCCGCAAGGCCAAGTGCTGCAAGGACCGTTGGCTGCCGCCATCCAAAGACGACCGCGGCGACCCCAAACGGCACAACCAGACAGAAATAGACGACTGCCGCCATACTGTGATACTGTGTCACATCAAGCAGCTTGCGATGGCGGCTACGGAACATGCGCCCGAAGTCGTAGGCAAAAAGCCAGGTGGCCGCGATGAGTAGGCCGCCTCCCAGCAGAAGCAGGGCCAGCCAGGAAAAGAGGAAGCCTAGAGCCAACGCCGCGATGCTCACCTGTAAAAGAACAAAGATGACTTTTCCCAGGCGGTCACTGTGTCCATGAGCCAGCGCAAACAAGCGCACAAGCGTATAGGAAACCCCGATCAACAGGCTGCTGAGCCAGCCAAGCACTCCAAGCGTGAGATGAATCACCAGCAGTCGGTCGGTGTCTGCCCCAAGGAAACCGAATTGCATATTGAAGGCCGCGGTAAGCCCCAGGCTGACGACGAGACACAGGTATGCCAGCGATGCAACGAGAAAGCGCAGCGTCAGCGGACGAGTGGTCGCATGCGCGAGCGTGATACCGAGGACAACCACGTAATGAACCACCGCGAGCACAATCACGATCCCGCCCACGGCCAGCAGCCAGAGGCGCATCCACCAGAAACCACTCAGCAACAGGAGAACCCCACTGGTGTAGACTGGATACTGCCAGGAGAGGAAGCGCGTGGCTCGCAGGGGGGCCACAATCATGACGGGTGTCAGTTGGAGTGTGGCTCCCATGATTGTCATAGTCAACCAACCGAGCGTCGCGAGGTGTACCAGTGCCAGCACATGTGGGAAGCCCGGTGCCAGGATAGCTTCAGGCGCAACCCAGGGCAGCAACAGGCCAAAAAGTGCCGCCGCACAAGTGCCAGTCAGCAAAAAAGGCAACGGCACAGCTAATGGCACGCCACGGCGTCCTGCCATCCCACCCACAATACCGCTGGTCTTGATAGTAAGCATCCTCTTTTCACTCCTCACCGCGGGAGAAGCATACCACCCATTCATCGGCCGCTACCTTTTCCGTCTCATGCACGAATCCTTGCGCTCCCAGGACGGCATAGAGCGGGACCGGCTCGAATGGGGCGACGATCACCAGCGTCCCGCCTGGTTTAATAACCAGGGCCGCTTCCATAATGCGTACAAACGGCTCACCGCCCTGCTCTAGCTCCGGTCGCACATCAAGAAGTGTGCTAGCCTTGGCCTTCCACATTACTGCCTGTTCTCTCATCGTTGTTTCTCCTTCACGGCTGTGCGTTTCACACCGTACATGCATTCACACACAGCAGGTGTATGACTTATTCCGCTACCAGGCCCATCAGCAATGTCCTTGGGCCTTACGTACACAGCATAAGCGAATAGACATGCGCATGACAGTGACTTAAGTCGCAGCATGATTATCCGGAGGCCACTTGCCCGCTCAGGGTGATTTGCCAACGGCAGGATCTCCGTCATGATTGTGCTATACTGGTGTGTAACCAAGATGGCATTCGGTAACTGGATGCATTGGGGCGACTGGACAGCAGAGAGAAATTAGCCATGACTCCCACCGTCCAGGGTACCCGCGAGGGGCAACACAATTCACTCATGAATACCGTGTAGGGGCCGATTTATCGCGCCCATCGCCGATTTATCGGCCACTGGGACGGGCCGATACATCACCTACTCCAACTAAATCAAGAAGGGGGTTGCCAAAGGAGAAAGAAAAGAGGATACTCGTTTTCAAAAGATTATCTTGTTGAGAAAAGGAGACCCTCCATGTCCAATGATACCCCTGGACAGCAGA
>JBPCJY010000079.1:0-6318 GCA_051004815.1 Ktedonobacteraceae bacterium | reverse complement strand
GGGGGGGGGGGGGGGGGGGGGGGGGGGGTTTTTTGTTTTTTTTTTTTTTCCTCCCCCCCCCCCCCCCCCCCCCCCCCCCCCACCAAAACAAAAACTAAAACACACACCATTTACTTCTTCCCCAACTTTGCCATGAACGCGGTCTTCACTAACCCAACCTCCTCCACTTTCAGTAGCAATACTCCAGCGATATAAACCCCTAGCGCGATGCCACCAATGATGACGACAGTCAAGAGGCGACCGGTGAAAGAGTTGAGCGAGAAGAGGGCCACATGACCCAAGGCAGCCTGCAAACCCCAGGCTACAGCCACCATGGCAGCCGTGGCGAGGCAAATTTTGAGCGTTGCCGGAGCGGTTTCGCGGATATGCATGGGGCCAATTGCTAAGCGTAGCAAAAGCAGCAGGACAATGGGATGAAGCGAGTTTTGCACAGTGTTGGCCAAAACCAGGGCTGGCATACTCGAACGGAAAGGCAGCGCGACTGCGAGATAACCACCAAAGCTGATAAAACCTACGAGTACCGGTGTCAATGTGTTTTTACGAGCGTAGAATGCTGAGAGCAGAAGCTGATCAATGGCGATAAAGGGCAACTGGTAAGAATAGTTTTGTAGGGCAATCGCGATCAGTTGGGAGTTATAGAACGTGCTTTTTCCATGCTGGAATAAGAGCATGACGATGGGCAATTGCAGCACAATGAGGCCGGCAGCAGCAGGAATCATCAATAACAAACCCAGGCGAAAGCCGAGCAGCAGCGTCTTCTTGAAACGTTCACTATCACTTGAGCGTGCATGCTCCGCCAGCGTTGGCAAAACGGCTACTGAGAGAGCAGTCGCCACTAATCCACCAGGGAATTGTATGAGCGTAGTGGCGAGGCGGGTCGCCTCGTAGTTCGCGGCCCCATCACCCAGCGTGAGGGTCTGCAAGCGTTGGTCAAGAAAGATAAAAAATGCGCTGACCAGGAAGCTCAGAGCTACGGGGCCATAGAGCTTGAGAATTCGCCGCAGCCCTGGGTGCTTCAAGTCGAGCACGAACATATAGCTGATATGCTGGTTACGCAGCCCTGGAATGAGCAGCGCGATTTCGCCAAACGCACCCAAAATAACGCCAAAGGCCAGGCCATAGTAGCCCATGTAGCGATCACCAATAATAGCCGCGGCGATAGCCCCAATGATGATGCCCGTGTGATAGGCCGCGGTCGCCACTGCTGGCCAGCCGAACTCTTTACGAGCGAAAAGCATCGCTTGCAAGACGGCAAATGGTCCCAGTGCCAGCAAGGAGAAGAAAATAATCTGGGCGAAATGCAGGGCCAATTGTATCTGGTTCACCGTGTGTCCTGAAAGAATGATCTGTTTGTTGTAGCCAGGGACGATGGTTTCAATGAACCAGGAGGCAATAAAGAGAAAGACAATGGCTGACACGGCCATGATAATCAGCACAATGTTAACGATGGTAAAGACCAGGCGGCGCAGGTCTTCCTGCTTTTCAGGGGCGGCATAATCGTTAAACGTAGGGATTAAGGCTCCATTGATTGAGCCGTTGATGAGGAAATCATTGAAGGTTTGCGCTGGTGAGAGAGCGGAGAGGAACGGGGCCGCGATATTGCTGCCAAACGAGGCTACGACAACCTGTCTCACCATGCCCATCAAGCTGCTGCCCAGATTCCCCAGCATCACCAACGTCGCCGACCGCACAATATGCCGTCGCTCCCCTGGCAATGTTTCTCCCTGTGCCGTTTCAGCCAGTTGGGGAATAGGAGCTGGCTCCGGTGCTGCTTCTGTTGCCCCTGCCACGGCAACGGGAACAGTTTCTACAGCAGGAACAGGAGCTTCCGCAGGTGTTGTTGGTTGTATATTCGGCGATTGTGTCGCAGTTTCATTGGTAGGTTGTAAATTGGTCTTACTAAATTTTTTTTCCATGTATTGAAAAACCCTTGGTTAAGATGAATGTTCTGGAAGCCGCTTGATCGCCGCGATCAACTCGGTGGTTGAATGGTGCGGCAGGTATGGGATTAAACGCACGATGGCACCATATTCCTGCACCACTTTAGCCTCTGGCAAGCGCGTTGTATCTGGCTCACTACTGTGCGCATTGGCATAATCGCCACCTTTGACATAGATCGCTGGCTGCAACAGTTGTAGCAGTGTGCTGGCTGTAGGCTCCGCGAAGATGGTCACATAATCAATGCACGAAAGAGCTGCTAACAATTCGGCTCGCTCCTGTTCTGGCACCAGAGGTCTCCCTGGCCCTTTCAAGCGGCGCACACCAGCATCGTCGTTTAGGCCCAGGATCAGAAAGTCGCCCAATCTGCGAGCTTCCTGGAGATAATACGCATGTCCCAGATGGAGCAGGTCGAAGCAGCCATTGGTAAAAACGGCTCGCTCGCCGCCTCGTTGTCTATGCTGCACTTCTTCGGCAAGGACGGCGCGGTCATATATTTTATGTCGAGTATCGTTCAATAGATTGCTCATTTGATTATGTTCATCAATTCTTCTGGTGTATTACTGGCACAGCCCAACCGGCGCACGACCAGGGCCGCCGCCGCGTTAGCCACGTAGGCGGCTTCAGACATGCTGGCCCCTGCCGTCAATGCCAGGGTAAAGGTGGCGGCTACCGTATCGCCTGCCCCATTCGTATCGACAATCTCGCTGGCAGGAGCGATGGGATGGATAGGAAGATGTAAGGGTGGTTTATCTACTTCAAACAGGCTCATGCCCTCGGAGCCACGCGTTATCAGCACGCCCTGGGCATGGCAACCTTCCAGGAGGCGTCGCCCAACCTCGTTCAGATCAGCCAGCGTGTGAATGGTCATGCCCAATGAAAGCTCCGCCTCCGGCTGGTTTGGCGTCAGAGCGGTAACGCCCTGGAAACGCGTAAGTAAACCATGCGAGTCAACCACGACGATCTTATGCAATTGACGCGCCATAGGAATGCAGAGGTTGATAATATCGGGACTGATTATGCCATTTGCGTAGTCCGATAACACCACCGCATCAATGGTGGGCAACACCTGCTGGATGTAGTCAAGCATCAAACTCTTGCCCGGCTCCCCAACCTCGGAAGTATCGACACGGTCGATACGCACAATGTGCTGCTGTACAATCTGTGGACTGCCCGCTATAATCCGTGTCTTGGTGGAAGTGGGTCGCCGCGCATCGGTAAACAGCCCTTCCTGGTGCATATTGAGTTCACTAATAGCGCGGCGTAAGCGATCACCTGGCAGATCATCTCCCACGATTCCGGCCAGAAATACTTCCGCGCCCAGAGTGCGCGTATTTACGGCTACATTCGTTGCTCCACCGGGAACCGTACGCTCTTCACTATATTCCAGAATCAGGACGGGTGCTTCACGAGAGATGCGTGCTGGTTTCCCAATCAGGTATTCATCGGCCACCATATCGCCGATCACCAGGATACGCTTTCCGCTAAAACTGTCGATAAGCGCACGCAGATGTGCCGGGAGCAATGCCGTGCCAAATGCCTCACGCGTCATAACATCTTTTCCTCTTGTCGCACCACTGCTGTTCCCTTCCGGCCTCTCACAATGACCAGCACCGCGAATTTGGGCAATGCCAGCATGCGCCGCCAACGCCACGGCTCACGATAAAGACGATACAACCATTCCAGGCCCATCCGTCGCATCCGCTCCGGTGCTCGCTGCTGCCGTCCCGCCAAAAAATCATAGGCACCGCCAACGCCCATGGCAACAGCCACAGGCAAGCGTGCCAGATTGCGCCAAATCCACAAATCCTGTGCTGGCGCACCATACGCGACACATAGAATATCGGCCTCAGCAACACGCACGCGTTCAATAATAGCGTCTTCCTCATCCTGAGACGGCGTCCCTGCATAGGTGCCAGCAATAATCACCCCTGGCGCGAGCTGCCGTAACCGCTCCGCCGCCGCTTCCGCTACGCCCGGTGCCGCGCCCAATAAATAAAGGCGATAACCAGAGGCGACACAGCGTTGAGCCAGCAAAGGCAGCATATCAGCACCCGTGACCCGCTCGGGCGCGGCCTGGCGCAAATAGCGCGTCGCCCAAACTACTCCCATGCCATCCGCCACTACAAGAGCCGCGGCATTTATGGCTATACGAAAATTCTTATTGGGTTGTGCCGCCATCACAAATTCAGCATTAACGGTGACAACCTGCTGGCATACCACAGCATTGTCGCTCGCTCTCCGCCGCGCAATCATCTGCTCTACGGCGTCGAGTGCCTGCTGTTGCCCTACGCGGTCTACCCGCACACCCAGGATATACACGGACTTCGGCGAACTCTGTTCAGACATAGCATTTACTTGTTGTAACGACATAGCTGTTTTCCCATCACCGCTGTGATGATCTGTCTTTTGTCCTCCAGCTCATAGCTATCAGGCAGATGTAAGGTGATTTAGCTCACTCCTATTAATCATGTGGCTAGTATAGCATAGTCGCCCGCAGTTGCAATCCAGGCAGCACGAGGTACTATCTATGCATCATAATAGGTTTATCATACTTCCGGCTTCTCGCCACCTGGAGTGACCGATAGATCCCACTAACCGGTGAACGAGTGGTAAGCGACCGCGTCAGGTCGCCCTCGCGTTGATACATCTTCTCAGGCTGCTTTTTTAGGCATAAAGGGAGACGAGATATGTAGGGTGTAAAAGAGGGTATAGCACTATACCTCAATCTGGCCAGCACAAGACTTTTTATGCTGAAAGCGGAATGTCTATATATTCCGCCTCGGTCTGCGACTGAGGAAGAGGCAGATTTTCTTCACGCATCATCTGAAGATGCTCCTGTAAGGCTTCTTTCATGAGTTGCTCTACTTCTTCTCTCGTATCTCCAACCGCAACGCAACCGGGCACATCAGGAGAATACGCGCCATACGAGTTTTCGCCTTTTTCGATGATGACCAAGATTCTTGCCATCTCATTCCTCTTTCTCTATTTGGGCTTGTTTAAAGACACTAAGCAATGTTCCAACAGGCATGTCCTTTCCAGGATGCCCAGAGACCGTTACTATTCCCTTCTTTGTCAGATGCTTATAATGTCTATGATCCCCACGTACCCGCGCAAGATACCATCCATCAGCTTCTATACGTTTGATGACATCACGTACTTTCACACAAACGGCCTCATTTCTTCCGTCCTTCTAAGAAGAAGTATACTACATCCACAGAGAATGCGTTTTGTGCTTGAAAGGATACTTTTGTGAGAAGATTGTGGGTTAGACGGCGGAGTAAAGAATATCTCTAAAATTTATGACGAAAAAAAATTCACCCCAATTTTGGGAATAAATCAAGAGGCACATCGAGTTATCCTTGGTATAGAAGAGTTTGTTGATTTACTTACTCAACATTATCAAAAATAATTTGTGAGGTTTAAACATGGCTGAGAACAAAGGGTATGCACATCCAGAGGTAGTGGTAGATGCTGAGTGGGTTGAAGCACATTTACGCGACTCACAGGTGCGCCTCATTGAAGTCGATGTAGACACGAAAGCTTACGATCAGGGACATATTCCGGGGGCCGTGGGCTTGAATTGGCAAAAAGAACTGCAAGACCAGATTGTGCGTGCTCCTGTCAGCAAGGAACGGTTGGAGCAACTGTTAAGCAGTGCTGGTGTAGACAACGATACGACTATCGTCCTCTATGGCGATAACAATAACTGGTTTGCTGCCTGGGCATTGTGGATTCTCAAATACTATGGACATAACGATGTACGTCTTCTGGACGGTGGACGTGTGAAGTGGCTTGCCGACAAACACGAGATCACCACCGAAGTTCCTTCCTACGAAGCCAAGGGCTATCACGCGGGTGAACCGAACGCGGATATTCGCATATTTCGCGATCAAGTCTTAACCAGGTTGGGCCAGGCTGGCACAGCATTAGTTGACGTGCGCTCCCCCGGCGAGTACAGTGGTGAACTTCTGGCTCCTGCCAATTTGCCACAAGAAGGGGCGCAGCGCGGTGGACATATCCCCGGAGCCGCCAATGTTCCCTGGTCTTCCGCCGTACAGGCCGATGGCACTTTCAAGCCTGCGGATGAGCTGAGCGCAATCTATGGTGGCAAGAACGTAACCGCCGACAAAGATGTCATTGCTTACTGCCGTATCGGTGAGCGCAGCAGCCACACATGGTTTGTCCTGAACTACCTGCTGGGTTATCCCAATGTGCGCAACTACGATGGTTCCTGGACCGAATGGGGCAGCCTCATCGGTGCTCCCATCGAACGCTAACCGCCCCAGATTCTATAAAATGGTCAAAGTGAAGGGGGGGGGGGGGGGGGGAGGGGGAGGGGAGAAAGCGTGCTTGAGAAGGGGGGACGCGAACAGACGC
>JBPCJY010000078.1:0-6821 GCA_051004815.1 Ktedonobacteraceae bacterium | reverse complement strand
ATGCACATGCGTTACTTTTTTCCTGACAAGCCACTTGTACTGGAAGAGTGATTACATACTCCACAGGTTCTGCGAGTGCTTACCAGGGCGACCGCAAGTGTCCCCCCTACTATACTACGATGCAGTTCATACCCGTTCCGCGTGTATAGTAGGGGCGTACCCTTGCGGTCGCCCTGGTAGCCAACATGGTTAAACTTGACGCTGACTCTCCCGTAATGCCTAACTTAGCTATCAAGTGCTAATATACAAACACAAATATCTTTTGCATCGTGCAGAGGAGCCAACAACAACGGGAGGCATCTATGACACTCAATCCCAAACAACACAGCGCAACTATCACCAATGGGCGTAATCGTGCGGGTGCACGGGCGATGCTCAAAGGCATCGGCTTTACCGATGATGATTTGGCGCGTCCAATCATTGGCGTGGCGAACACCTGGACCGAAACCATGCCCTGTAATTATAACTTGCGTCACCTTGCCGTCAAAGTAAAAGAGGGCATACGAGCGGCTGGTGGCACACCAATGGAGTTCAATACGATAGCGATTAGCGACGGGGTAACGATGGGTACCGAGGGCATGAAAGCCTCGCTGATTAGCCGCGAAGTTATCGCCGATTCCATTGAGCTAGTTGGTCGCGGACATATGTTTGATGCGGTTATTGCTCTGGTGGCATGTGACAAAACGATCCCCGGAGCCGCCATGGCATTGATCCGGCTGAACGTGCCGAGCTTTGTGCTCTATGGTGGCTCCATTGCGCCAGGGCATTTCAAAGGGCGTGACGTGACCATCCTCGATGTCTACGAGGCGATAGGCGCAAATGCAGCTGGCAAGATGAGCGACGCTGACCTGCTTGAGCTAGAGAATGTAGCCTGCCCCGGTGCCGGTGCGTGCGGTGGACAATTTACCGCCAATACGATGGCCATGGCCCTGGAATTTATTGGACTCTCGCCTATGGGAACGGCCAGCGTTCCCGCCACTGACCGTCGCAAGGATGATGTTGGGGTGCGCTGTGGCCAACTTATCATGGACCTCTTAAAGCGTGGCGTAACCCCTCGTGATATTTTGACACGCCAGGCTTTTGAAAACGCTATCGCAGGTGTGGCTGCATCCGGTGGTTCTACCAATGCCGTGCTGCACCTGCTCGCCATGGCCCGTGAAGCCGGTATTCCCCTCACCATCGACGACTTTGATACCGTGAGTAAGCGTACCCCGCTGCTTGCCGATCTCAAGCCCGGTGGACGCTACGTGGCTGTTGATCTGGATCGTGCTGGTGGCATACCGCTTTTGGTACAACGCCTCGTTACTGCCGGTTCCATCGATGGCACACAGATGACTCCGAGCGGACAGACGATCAGTGAAGAGGCGAGTAAGGCTGTGGAGACACAGGGCCAGGATGTCGTGCTGCCAGTGTCCCACCCACTCAAGCCAAACGGAGGGTTGGTCATTCTCAAAGGAAACCTTGCACCAGAGGGATGTGTGGTCAAGGTTGCCGGTCACGAGCGACCATTTCACCGCGGGCCAGCCAGGGTCTTTGATCGCGAGGAAGACGCCATGAGCGCATTGACGCAGAGCGCGATCAAGGCTGGCGATGTCGTGGTCATCCGCTACGAAGGGCCACGCGGTGGGCCTGGCATGCGTGAGATGTTGGGAGTAACCGGTGCTATCGTCGGTGCTGGCCTGGGTGAGACGGTGGCGTTGCTCACCGATGGTCGCTTTAGTGGGGCAACGCGCGGTCTGATGGTTGGTCATGTTTCACCCGAAGCTGCCCGTGGTGGCCCTCTTGCCGCGTTACAGGAGGGGGATACCATCGTTATCGACATCGAAGGACGCCGTCTCGATGTCGAACTTTCCGCGGCTGAGATTGCTACCCGCCTGGCTCATTGGACAGAACCAGTTTCGCACTACACAAGTGGCGTTTTTGCGAAGTACCGCGCCCTGGTTTCCTCGGCATCAGAGGGAGCCATCATGCAGCCAAACATTGCGGCAGGACAAAGCTAACTCGATAAAAGGGCAAATAACTATGCCAAATACCATTGGCTTCATTGGGCTGGGCATTATGGGAAGACCCATGGCCCATAACTTACTAAGAGCAGGTTTCCCGCTCGTCATAGACAACCGTCATCAAGAGGTGACGGATGAATTCATCGCAGCGGGCGCGACCTCTGGTGCTCGACCGCGTGAGATCGCCGCTGCTTGTGCTGTGTTGATTACGATGTTGCCGAGTTCTTCTCATGTAGAGGAGGTGCTGCTTGGGCCTGATGGGGTCAGTGCGGGAGCACATAAAGGGCTGATCGTTATTGACATGAGCACCATTTCTCCAGTAATAACCAGCACATTAGCAACTCGCTTGGCCGAACAGGGCGTCATCATGCTCGACGCTCCGGTAAGCGGAGGGGATAAAGGAGCTATCGCAGGCACGCTCTCCATTATGGTGGGCGGTGACGAAGACGCGTTTCAGCACTGCCTACCCATTTTTCAAGCACTGGGCAAAACGATTGTACGCGTTGGAGAGAGCGGCGCGGGTCAGGTGGTCAAAGCCTGTAATCAGATCGTGGTTGCTTTGACCTATGAAGCAGTAAGTGAGGCTCTCGTGCTCGGCTCAAAAGCGGGCGTTGATCCCGCCAAAATCTTGCAAGTCCTGGGCGGCGGTCTCGCGGCCAACCGTGTCATGGAACTGCGTGGAGCCACGATGCTCGCCCATGACTTCACACCGGGAGGCCGCGTCAGCTTGCATCATAAGGATCTCGGCATTGCTTTAGAAACGGGTCGCAGGTATGGTGTGCCGCTGCCAGTGACCGCCATTGTGGATCAAATGTTTGCTGCTCTGGAGGTCAAGGGACTGGCAGGTCTCGACCATTCCGCCCTACTGCTGCACCTTGAAGAACTTGCCGCCCATCGGGTCGGGCAAACTTCCTCGTGAAGGTTTTTTTGCAAAGGAGAACATTCCATGGCTGCCATCCTCAGCTTTGAGCAGCTCAGCGCATTACGCCGCATCGATAGCCCGACCATCGCCAACGCCATTGAAATGTTCAAAGTGCGTCCGCGTGTTTCTGGCTACGTGGGCTACGATATCCGCTGCATCTTTCCAGAATTGCCGCCCACAGTCGGCTATGCCGTCACCTGCACGGTAGATAGCACGACCGAGGGACACCAGGGCATCGGCTTCCAAAAGCTCTACGACCTGCTCACGAACGCTCCTAAACCAGCGTTTGTGGTCATGCAGGATGTTGGGCCGGATCGCCTGCACTCCTGCCATGCTGGTGAGATAATGTCTACACGCATGAAGCGATTGGGGGCCGTTGGTATCCTCACAGACGGTGGCTTGCGCGATGCCAAAGAAGTGCAAGTGCTGGGCAACTTCCAATACTTCTGTGCCGGACTGGTTGTTTCCCACGGCAACCCCATCTGCGTCAGCGTCGGAGGCGAGGTGACGATCTCCGGTATGCACATCCGTATGGGTGATTTGCTCCATGGAGATGTCAACGGCGTCGTGTCCATCCCCGCTGAGTGTGCGGAGCAAGTCGCCGAGGCCGCTTACCGTGTTTGGGCCGAGGAAGGTGAGACCTTGCGTCGTATCGCAAGCCCTGAATTCATCACCTACTCCGGCCCCGAAATCAAACATTGAGAAAAAATGTGTAGAGGGACTACTTTAAATCCCTCTTCAAAATCTTGCCCGTGGCCGTCATAGGTAGCGTCTCACGGAACTCGATGATGCGGGGATACTTGTAGTCGGCCATATTCTCTTTTGACCACGCTATTAACTCGGCTTCTGTCACTTGTGCTCCGTCCCTGGCAATAACATAGGCCTTGACTTCCTCGCCATGCCGCTTGTGTGACACCCCGACGACAGCTACCATGCTTACGGCTGGGTGTGTCATCAGCACCTCTTCGATTTCACGCGGGTAGACATTGAAGCCACCGCGGATAATCATGTCCTTTACCCGGTCAGTAATATAGATGTAGCCATCTTCGTCTTTGCAACCAATATCGCCGGAGTGGAACCAGCCGTTTCGCAACGCTTCTGCCGTGGCTTCGCGTCGTTTGTAATAGCCCTTCATCACGTTATGACCGCGAATGAGAATTTCCCCCTGCCCGCCGGTTTCCACATCCTTGTCATTCTGATCCACGATACGTATCTGCACACCCCAGACAGGCAAGCCAACCGAGCCGGGTTTCGTTGGTCGATCCAGCCGACTGAAGGTGGCAACGGGACTCGTTTCTGATAGGCCATACCCTTCCAGGATTTTGACCTTAAACTTTTCTTCAAATGCCCTCATCACCTCCACAGGCATAGCCGAGCCACCTGAAATACAGATGCGCAGGTTGCGAGCAATTTTCTCCAAATCGAACTGCTGTGCATTTGGAACATTGAGCATCGCCCAGTACATCGTAGGTACACCCGCGAAAAAGGTCACGTTTTCTCGCTCCATCGTGCGTAAGGCGGCATCCGGTGTAAAGCGCGCCAACAAGCAGAGCGTGGCTCGTTTGTATAATCCAGCGTTCATTTGCACTGTCTGCCCAAAGGAGTGGAACAAAGGCAACGTAATCAGATGCACATCATGCCCTTCTGTCGGGTACAAAATGTCGCACAGACGAGCGTTGAGCAGCATGTTGCCATGGCTCAGTTCGGCTCCCTTGGGCTGACCAGTTGTCCCACTTGTATAGAGAATCACAGCCGTCGCATCAGATGATACCTGCACTGTCTCAAACGTCGTGGGCTGCTTGGACAGTGCCATGCCCAGCGTCTGCGCCCCCTTGATAGGAGATGGAGCGGCAGCATCGCCCGTCATCAAGAAGAAATGCTCGCACGTTTCCACTTCCTGGAAAGCCTTGAAACCTGTCTCACCTAGCGGCAATTCGGCTGTGCCTTCAAAACAAAAATACGCCTTTGCGTCTGAGTCTTGCAGATGATAGGCGATTTCCCGCTGCTTGAGCAGGATATTGAGCGGCACGACCGCGGCCCCTGCCTTGAGGATAGCGTTGTACACAATCGGGAAGTAGGGGATATTCGGGCAGCTAAGTGCTACCTTATCCCCTGCCTGAATGCCCGCCTGAACCAGGACATTGGCTACCTGGTTAGCGGTCGCATTCACATCCGCATAAGAAAGTTTGGTATCCCCAGAGATGATGGCTGTGCGCTCAGGCACTTCACGCGCACTGTCTTCGAGTAAGACCGATAGATTGAACATGATAATCTCCTGGCCCTGAGTCTGCTGTATGACGTACTGCCGACGAGATATGTGGTGATAGGCTAACTCCTAAATTGAAAATATCGTGCTGCTATCATTATAGGAAACAAAGGGAGGCCTATGTCAAGTTCATGCATGGCTAATAAAACCACGCTATCCTTCCATGCCGTTAGTGATACAATCAAGAGGAAGTTCGTTCGTAGTCTCGTGACCGCTATACAGACGTAACAAAGGAGATCACTATGCCTGAAGCTGTTATAGTATCTACTGCCCGCACCCCCATTGGTCGGGCTATGAAGGGGTCGCTGGTCGACTGCCGACCCGATGACCTCGCTACAACGATTGTGAAGGCAGCACTTGCGAAGGTGCCGCAACTCGATCCCAACCTGGTGCAGGACTTGATGCTCGGCTGTGGTGAGCCTGCTGGCGAGTCAGGTTTCAACATGGCACGCGTGGTGGCTATTCTCGCTGGCATGCCCACCGTCCCTGGTGTGACGGTCAACCGCTACTGCTCGTCGTCCTTGCAAACTATCCGTATGGCGTTTCACGCCATCAAAGCTGGCGAGGGCGATGTGTTCGTGGCTGCTGGTGTCGAGACCGTGAGCCGCTTTGCCCATGGCGTGGCCGACGCTGGCCCCCACAACGCGGCCTTCGCCCAAGCCGAGGCGCGTACCAAAAAAAATGCTGAAGGGGCTACTTCATGGGAGCCTCAGCCCGGCTTGCCCGACATCTATATTTCTATGGGCCAGACCGCGGAGAACGTGCGCTTGGCCGAGCATATCAGCCGCCACGAGATGGACGAGTTCGCCTGTCTATCCCAGCAGCGGGCCGTGAATTCGCAGCAGAACGGCTTCTTCGCACGAGAGATTACCCCGATCACCACGCCCAACGGTACCGTGGTGAGCAAAGATGATGGCCCCCGACCAGGCACTACAGTCGAGAAACTGGCTGAACTGCAACCAGTCTTTCGACCCGACGGCGAGATAACTGCTGGCAATGCCTGTCCGCTCAACGATGGTGCCGCCGCCGTAGTAGTCATGAGCGATAGCATGGCACGCGAACTGGGCATCACCCCGTTGGCCCGTATCGTGTCAAGTGGCGTCTCCGCACTCAACCCCGAAATAATGGGCCTCGGTCCAGTCGGTGCCAGTCAGCAAGCCCTGAGCCGCGCCGGCATGACGATTGAAGATATAGACCTGGTTGAGATCAATGAAGCATTCGCCGCCCAGGTGATTCCATCGGCAAGGTACCTCGGCATTCCGTGGGACAAACTCAATGTCAATGGCGGTGCGATTGCCCTCGGCCACCCATATGGTATGACCGGTGCCCGCATCATGACAACCCTGATCAACGGCCTGCAATCCGCCAACAAGACCTTCGGCCTCGAAACCATGTGCGTCGGCGGAGGCCAGGGCATGGCCATGATTATCGAACGTCTCACCTAAGCATATACACACGGACGTTAACGAATGCCTATGACCGCCCTGTAGGGGCCGGTTTACCGCCACCTACTCCAACTAAATCAAGAAGGGGGTTGCCAAAGGAGAAAGAAAAGAGGATACTCGTTTTCAAAAGATTATCTTGTTGAGAAAAGGAGACCCTCCATGTCCAATGATACCCCTGGACAGCA
>JBPCJY010000077.1:0-13372 GCA_051004815.1 Ktedonobacteraceae bacterium | reverse complement strand
TTCTTGGAGGGATTGCAGTGTGTATTGTGGTGGTCATCATCCACAACCCTTGTGTGTTGATGGGTGATTCCGGTTGCCGCTGCCAACCGGACTCACCCATCAATACATAAAAACCCAAAGGGCTGAGTATTGTTTTGGAGTAATTTGATATGGCTAGACATAAATCTATAGAGTCCCGTTATAATTTGCGCCTTGTTCCTGCCAGGTATCGGCAGCAATGGGATCAGTTTGTAAACGACCATGCGGTGGGGCATTTGTTGCAAAGTTGGGGATGGGGAGAACTCAAAGCGGGGGTTGGGTGGCAGCCGTTGCGGTTTGCGCTGTGGGATGAGGGAGAGAACATCGTGGCTGCCGCGCAGGTACTGTGTCGTACCGCGCCTCATGTTCCCTTGCGGGCTGGTTATCTGGCTTACATTCCCAAGGGGCCAGTGATTGACTGGTCGCGACCGGAGCTGTGCGCGGCCTTTTTTATGCAACTCAACAGGGCATTGCGGAGAAGCGGAGCTGTGGTCTTGCGTATGGAACCGTCACAGGTGGTAGCGGTTGCTACAAATGATTGTCTGATGGATGGTCTGGCAGAGATGCTATTGTATCCAACTACATCGGTACAGCCGTTGCGCACTATTGTGCTTGATGTTACAACAGATGAGGCAACGTTGCTGGCAAGCATGAAGGAGAAATGGCGTTATAATTTGCGTCTGGCCGAGCGGAAAGGTGTGACTGTACGTGTCGCGGAGAAGGCGGAAGATGTGAAGGCGTGGTATGCACTTATGCAAACCACCAGTACGCGAGACGATTTTGGCATCCATACGCTGGAGTATTATCTACAGGCATGGCATATATTCTCGGCGCGGCACCAGGGGCGACTCTTTCTGGCCGAGCATGATGAGCAACTTTTGGCTGGCATCTTCGTGGGATTATTTGCACGACAGGGTATCTATTTGTATGGAGCGTCCAGCAATGAGCAGCGTAACTTGATGCCCAATTACTTGCTGCAATGGGAAGCTATACGCTGGGCGAAGCAGGAGGGTGCAACAGCGTATGATTTCTGGGGTATTCCCGCGACAGAGCATGAAGATGAGGCCATGGCGGGTGTGTATCGTTTCAAACGCGGCTGGGGTGGTGACATTGTGCGCTTTGTTGGGTGTTATGAACACGTCTATCATCCTCTGGCTATGCGGGTGGTTAGAAGATATTTGCCAGTTTAGATGAGAAGCACCTAATAGTTTCCGATTTTATGGCGCAACCTTTTGTATCCTCTAACGATGCCGATACATATATATGTTCCAATATGTATGTTTTGTGCGGTTCGAGTTCCACGGAATGGAGGATGCCATGCGACGAGCGACACTTACGGGGT
Source organism: Ktedonobacteraceae bacterium (assembly GCA_051004815.1). Lineage (GTDB taxonomy): Bacteria > Chloroflexota > Ktedonobacteria > Ktedonobacterales > Ktedonobacteraceae > JBBQXY01. Next base: position 12,012 of record JBPCJY010000077.1, on the reverse strand, counting down.
TGCTCCTGTTAGTACTGGTGGGGATTGTGGCTGTATTCTATCTTGACGGCGAATATAGTGCAAATGGGGCCTCTGTTTACACACACCCAGCAGCACAAACGTTGCCTACACATTTTGTTACGGTAAATACTGCCACAGCATATCTTTATTATACGCTCAAGCAAACAACTGGTTTTGTGCTGGCGCGTGCGCCCAAGGGTAGCGATGGTCAACCACTCAGTGCGCCACAGGTGGTGGCGCACTTTAGCGATGATTTTGGCCTCGCGGAATCCGATAGCGTCATAGCTATGCAGTTGTCGCCCGACGGACGCTATCTAGCTATCAATGGCACACGAGATCATGGCGAGCAGGTGTGGATGTTTGATACCCGGCAACTGACTCTGAATCTGACGCCGCCCTATGTGCTGGGCAACTTCTTGCACTGGCTTCCTGGCGGCAACGGCCATACTTTCCTGTATCGCCCCATGTTCCCATTGGGACCATCGGCACCGATGGATAGCAATGGTTGGAATCCTGGCTTGTGGGAAGTTGACGCGGCAACTAATCACCATAAAAATATTGCCATCAACGTACCGTCGGCCTTCTTGATCGATGCCGCTCCATCGCCTGATGGCTCACGCATCATTTATTCCACCACGGCTGGCCTGGGTTTGGGCAGTGATACCTGGTTGATGCACGCCGATGGTAGCAACAAGACCCACTTGTTCAGTGATAGCAGCGGAGTACACACTATCGCTGCGCTCTTTACGTGGTCGCCCGACGGGAAAGCAATCGCTTTTGAACGCCTGTCGGATAGTCCAACTCCCTTTCTTCCTGCTGGCTTGTGGGTGATGAATAACGGTGGTGGGCAGCAACGCCGCCTGGCTGATACCGATGGTGGTCATGGCTATATGCCTGTTTGGTCGCCCGATAGCAGCAAAATTGCGTATGTTGTACGTACCAACGTGGGTAATCGTCAGGCCGACGTACAAATGCAAGCGTTACAGAGTGGCATCGGCGTGGTAGATGTCGCTACAGGCCACGCATGGATGATTGCCTCTGCCAAGCAGACGGGCATGCAAGTCAATCTGAATCCGGCGTGGTCGAGTAATAGTGTGCAAATCACCTTTACCGCAGCTAACCCAACAAACCTCGTGATCGGAGGGATGCCGCACTATTGGTTGGCTCGCGCCACTATGCAGCAGGTGCAGCCAGCGGTCACACCTGTGCGCACACCGATTATGACGCATGTTATAGCGGTGGGTTAATGTAGGGGATGCACCCAATAAACATTAAGTTATTGATGATTTTTAAAACATTCATGGGGATATACGGCCACCAGGACGGGCCGATACATCGGCGATGGGCACGATAAATCGGCCCCTACACCAGGTAGTTTGTTAAAGTTCATCAGTATGCTCCTATGCTGTAGAAATGAAAGAATTGCGCTATGATGAAAGATAAACGAGGTTATCTACGCGTTGTTGTTTTGCTTGTGCTGTTGGTAGGGCTGGCGGCTCTCTCTATGGGGCCGGTAGTGGCTCATCTTGGGATTGCGCAGGCGGTCGGGAGTACACACACTACGTCCATCAATCGTGCCAGTACGCCGGTGCCGTTTATGCACCGTCCGTATTATGGCAATCTGACTGTTCCGCAGCGCACTACGTCGTTTGTTGATCACGATAAACCGTGGTACGTCAATGACGGTATTTTTGTGCGCTACGATGGTACGAAGTGGACGAATGTAGCGATTGGTTCCTGCACAGGGGGTGTCAACTGCTATGATGGACATAATGGTTATGATCTGAACCTGCGCTTTGAGTCAGTGCTTAGCGTTGCGGCTGGTACTGTGATTCGCGCTGGGTGGTATGATCCGACGAATCACCAGAGCGCGTTAGGATTATGGGCAGCCGTGGATCATGGCAATGGGTATGTGACCGCTTATGGTCACTTGAGCGCATTAACGGTCTACAATGGAGAGAAAATTGGGACGCAATGGCAACTTGGTACCAGTGGCACCACTGGTTCATCAACAGGGCCACATCTGCACATGGCGACGTATTATCTGCCCAATTGGAGCGCGACCGATCCCTTCGGATGGACAGGGAATTATCCCGACCCGAATGTTGTACCAGATAACTACCTGTGGGTAGATAATGCTGGCACGAGTTATACTGTACCCAATTTGAGTAGCAGTGGCAGTGCGGTCTATCCTGGTGCAACGATGGTTGATGATGGCAGTAGCGGTTGGAGCAGTACCGGCAGTTGGACAAGCAGTACAGCGTCTACAGATATCAATGGTGCTTTGCACTATACTGGAACTAGCAGTGGCTCCGCGACAGCCTCGGCCAGCTGGCAGCCGCGCTTACCGGGGGATGGCTACTATGAGGTGGGGGTTTTTGTTAACGATAACCATGCCAGTAGTAGTTGGGCACCGTATACCGCCTATAGCTCTGACCCGAACAATGCCGACGCGGTCCTTACCCATAACGTCTATGTTGATGAATCCCATATTGGTTCGTTCGAGGGGCCATTTGGCTGGGAAAATACTGGCCCGCAATGGGTGAGCCTGGGTACTTTCTACTTTAGAGCCGCACAGGCTGGTCACGTTGTGCTCAGTAATGCCACGGGCGAAAACGGTCTGCAAATTTCAGCCGATGGAATGGAGTTTGCGCTGGTGACGGGACTTTCGTCTCCTCCGCCACCAACGCCAACGCCAACGCCGTCGCCAACGTATGGCTTTTCTGTGACTGCCGATAACACACCTGCCGCGATGTTGCCAAACAGCACGTCGTCAGTAAGCATCACCTTCAACAATAGCAGTAACTTTGCCTGGAATGCCACTGGTGCGAGTGCGGTACAGGGAGTCTACCGTTGGTTGAATGGCCAGAACCAGGTTGTTGCCACGGGCAACGCTATCGTGTTGCCGCAAAATGTCGCGGTCAATGCTTCTGTTGCGTTGATTGTGACGGTGCAAACACCTGTTCAGGCGGGAGCGTATACGCTGCAATGGGATATGGCGCAGGGCGGCAAAGCTTTTTCGCAACAGGGAGCACATGTGCGCAATGATAGTGTTGAGGTCGCTCGTTATGCTGAGAGCATCAGTGCAACGGCAGCACCGACGACATTGCCGCCGGGAGCGACGCTCCAGGTCAACGTCACCGTGCAAAACAAAGGCGCGATGACATGGCCTGCCACAGGTTCCACCCCAGTGACGCTTGGTTATCAGTGGCTTGATGCCAATGGCAACGCGATCAGTGCCACGGTTGCTGGAGTCAGTAGTGTGGGAACGCTGTCCGCAGATGTGGCAACCGGTCATAGCAGCGTGGTACCCATTACGCTGCATACACCTGTGCTGGCGGGTAGCTACAAATTGGTCTATGACTTGCAACAACAAGGGGCATGGTTTGCTGCTCAGGGCGCGCATCCTTTAACGTTGGGGGTGAGTATTATAGCGATACTGCACAGGGTTGCGGGCCGATAAATCGGCCCCTACGGGGCGTTCATGCGCTTTGGGTGTTGCTTATGGGCAATGATGATTTGCAACGCAAGGTGGGCTTGCTTCGTAGAATCTATAGAACGAGGAAAACGAGCGCGTTGGTTCTTGGCCGCGCAGGAAAGCGGTTTGTGGGCTGACGCTTTATTATGAGGAGACGAACAATGTCAGGCCATCGTGGATGCCTAATGAATTCGCTACTGTTTTTAATTATAGTGCTGGTGCCTTTGGTGGGACATATCATTGAGACGGTGATGGTGTTAGAGGACGATCATTCGCTGGCTGGGAAGTTGATCTGGTTGGCGGTGATTTGGCTCATGCCGATTCCGGTAGTGATTGGTCCGTTGTTGTACCTGCTCTTTGGGCAGAAAACGCGCCGCGGACGTGTCATGTTTGGGCAGGCGAGTTACGGCCAGCCACAGACCATCTAAGCGGAAGAGGGTACGCATTGACATAATGCGTACCCTCTTTTGTTATTTGCTCTTGAGCAGAGAACGCTGAGCGCGTTGGATTTGCCGATCGGAGGACCAAGGGGCTGGGGGAGCCATTATCAGGTGAGCAAGGATGAGGAGCACAGTATCGTAATTCACACGCCACCCGGCGAAATCGCGCCATGCTTTTTCGCGGTCGGTTTTCAGAGGGATGCCTGCACTGGCAAGCTCTGCACAGGCTGTGTCGTACTCTTCCCGTGTTACGCTGATGGGATCGGTCGGTTGAGGCGCGGGATCATAGGGAATTTGAAAAAACGAGGCAATGTGCCGCAAGGCCAGGAAACCAGCACGGATGCAGAGGTCGGCTTGTGCATCGTGCGGTATATCGACCGTCGAAGTTACCAGGGCGGCGGTATCCAATACTGTTCCCGCCGCCGTGATCCAGGAACGATGGGCCTGTGGTGAACGGAAAAAGGCCAGAGCCGGTAGGGAAGTATGGCTCTCTTCCAATTCAACGAACCATATTTCCCAGCTAACCCATAGATCTGCTAGTTTGTCTAACCGCTCCAAGCGATAAAAGCGTTTCAACATCTCGATAGCGGATGGGGGTGAGCCGGCCCGCACTTCCAGCATGGTCACGGCCTCCTCGCGTTTAGAGAATGCTGAGTACATCGTTGGTAGATAGGAAATCAGTAGCGCGATTAACAGGAGGCCAATGGCCGCTTCGGAAAAGGTTAACGTGATCTTCACAAAGTCGTCAATCTGGTGGAAGCCGAGAGTGAAGAGCGAGGAGCCGCTGACGTTGTAAGCTTCCCACCATGAAGGTACACCCAAAGCCCAGAACATGCCCATATAGCCAATGAGGATGAAGGCCAGCCAAACCAGGGGAAGTGCCAACAGGGAAAGGGGGGCATACATAGCCATAATGCCATCTTTCTCCGCAAAGGTATGCACCATGGCGACCCTGAAATTGAAAAGCCTGCGTATAAACAAGAAGACTTTGCGCACTAATACGTCAGGTGCGCTGCGCGGTAAGACAAATGTGCGAACAGCAGAAATCAACGTATAGATAACCATGCTCATGCCGAGCAGAAAAACGCCAATGTGTAATAGCAGGAACAGGAGAAACGTCGTATCTAAGCTCATAATGGTGCTTCCTTGGTGCCTATCGGTTACGTCTCAGGTAGTGTTGAATCCTATCAAACGTGGACCCTGTGCGATTGTGTGCAGTATAGCAGTGGTGTGTGGGTCTGTGCAAGATGAGTTTTGTGCTGCTGGCGTTTTTGTCACTTAGGCAAGGTTCAATTTGGACGAAGAGCACTTGACAGCTTGAACAGTCAAACCGTGTCACCCTGAGCGCAGCGAAGGGTCTGTCGCGCCCGGCACAGAGATGCTTCCCCTTCGCTGCGCTCAGGGCTTCGGCTACTGTGCTCAGCATGACAGAGCGGTGTTTTTCTCGTGGTGAGGAACTGTCAAGTTCATTTGAACCTTGCCTTAGAGTAACAAAACCGCCAGCAGCACAAAACTCGCACAAATAAGTCCTTGACAAGCCAGCAATTTCTTCGGTATACTTACTAACAAATAAGAAGCACGCAAACAACAGAATATGCGCAGTGATAACTGCTCTCATCCAGAGAGGTGGAGGGTAACGGCCCGATGAAGCCCGGCAACCCCCCTGCAACGTCGCAGGAAGGGTGCCAATTCCGGCGGAGGAATCCGCAAGATGAGGGGAATAGCAAATGTGCTGTAACCCCTGAGACGCAGGGGTTTTTTTATTGGCTGCGCGTAGTGTACTTTACCAGTCAAGTAAACAACAACGATGAAGAGGACGAGTAAACGTTACGGACGGCTCCAGCGAATTGACGATGATGAGAGGTCAGTGCCGCACCCGCGTTGAAGATGACCTTCGAGTTGCAAGCTGAAGTCCCTCGTGGGAAGTAGGCTGAGCCGGTGGCACCGTTACGAGCCAGGGTGTTGGAATATTATTATAGACAACACTCATAAGGTTGATGCCGCGAGGTATCGACAAACCAGGGTGGTACCGCGAAGCAGTTTACCCCTCGCCCCTGCTAGGGTGAGGGTTTTTTTGTCCCAATTTCAGGAAAGGAGGGTGCAATGGTGGCACATATGCAGGATACAACTACAGGGCGCGTGCAGGTGACAGCCACGAATGTGGCGGCACGCGAGAGTTGGTCTGCTGGCAATAGTTTTACCTTTGCTTCATTGCCATTGCAGTATGGTGGGCAGCTTGGTCCGGTCACGCTGGCATATGAGACGTGGGGAACCCTCAATGCTGAGGGAACGAATGCCATTCTGATTACGCACGCGTTGACGGGTAATGCGCACGCGCACGATGCTGAACACCCTGATGATCCAAAGGCGGCGTGGTGGAATCCGTTGATTGGCCCTGGACGGCCTTTTGATACGACGCGCTACTTTGTCATCTGCTCGAATGTGCTTGGTGGGTGTTATGGAAGCACCGGACCGGCAGCACTTGACCCTGAGACGGGACGCTCTTACGGGATGCGTTTTCCTGTTATTACCATTCGTGACATGGTGCGGGCACAGCAGCGGTTGGTTGAGTACCTGGGCGTGCGACAACTCATGGTGGCTGGTGGCTCTATTGGTGGGCAGCAGGCATTGGAATGGGCGGTGTCCTATCCAGAACTGGTGCGCAATGTTGTTGTCGTGGCAGCGACGGCAAGCCTTACCGCGCAGGCTGTAGCATTTAGCGAGATTGGGCGGCAGGCTATCATGATTGATCCGCGTTGGCAGGAGGGAAATTATGCGCCTGGTGAGGGACCGGATGGTGGTCTGGCGATAGCACGTATGCTGGCGATGGTTACGTATCAAAGTGAGGAATCGATGGAGATGCGCTTTGCACGCCATCCTGCCCGCTTGAAGAGCATCCCTTCGCCCAGTCGGTCGGCTGATCTGGGTGGTCGTTTTGATGTGGAGAGCTATCTGTACTATCAAGGCGAGAGCCTGGTGCAGCGTTTCGATGCCAATAGCTATCTCTATATCAGCCGTGCGATGGATTTGTTTGATGTCAGTGAAGGCTATCCTTCGCTTGAGGCGGCACTACGTCGCTTGCGGAGCAAATGCCTGTTTATTGGTATTCGTTCGGATTTTCTCTTTCCGGCGGCTCGTGTGCGTTGGCTGGCCGACCAGGTGCGTGCGCTTGGCGGCAATGCAACCTATGTTGAACTCGATTCGCCACATGGTCATGATGCGTTCCTCAAGGAATGGGCTATGATGACCGATGCACTGCGTTTGATGCAGGCGTAATGGACGCGCTTGCCAGCAATAGTTAGTAGGGGACGCTGATAACGTCTCCAGGGGAGTTACACACATGGCACTCAATAGTAATCGCAGTTATGGTTTTGAAACGTTATCGCTGCACGCGGGGCAGGAGACGGCGGATAGCGCGACCGGTGCGCGAGCCGTGCCGATCTATCAAACATCGTCATTTGTCTTCGACAGCCCAGAACATGCCGCGAACCTGTTTGGGCTGAAGCAGTTCGGGAATATATACACCCGTATAATGAACCCGACGCAGGACGCGTTTGAGCGGCGCATCGCGGCCCTTGAAGGCGGAGTTGGTGCGTTGGCGACAGCGTCAGGACAGGCAGCGGAGACGCTGGCAATTTTGAATTTGGCCCAGGCAGGTGATGAAATTGTGTCTTCCTCGAGTCTGTATGGTGGGACATATAACCTTTTCCACTATACGTTGCCGAAGATGGGTATCACAGTGCGCTTTGTCGATAGCCGCGACCCCGAAAATTTCCGTGCGGCCATCAATGATCGCACCAAGGCCGTCTACGCGGAAACGGTTGGGAACCCACGGCTAGATACGCTGGATATTCGTGCGGTCGCGGATATCGCCCATGAAAACGGATTGCCGCTCATTGTAGACAACACCTTCCCGACGCCATACTTGCTACAGCCGCTCAAGCATGGTGCTGACATCGTCGTTCATTCCGCGACCAAGTTTATTGGTGGGCATGGCACCTCTATCGGCGGCGTGATCGTGGATGGTGGCAAGTTTGACTGGACGAATGGGAAGTTCCCAGGTTTTGTGGAGCCTGATCCTTCGTATCATGGTCTACGCTACGTCGAGGCACTTGGCCCCATTGCTTATATCATCAAGGCGCGTGTGCAGTTGTTGCGTGACCTTGGCCCGGCTACGACGCCTTTCAACTCCTGGCTCTTCCTGCAAGGATTGGAGACGTTGCCACTACGCATGGAGCGGCATAGCAAAAATGCCCAACGGATTGCTGAGTTCTTGGAGGGACACGAGTCGGTAAGTTGGGTGAGCTATCCTGGCCTTGCGAGCCATCCACAGCACGAGTTGGCGGCGAAGTATCATACCAATGGCTTTGGAGCTATTCTTGGTTTCGGCATCAAGGGTGGGCTTGAGGCAGGTAAGCAATTGATACGTCACGTCGAGTTGTTCTCGCATCTGGCGAATGTGGGTGATGCCAAGTCGCTAATTATCCATCCGGCCAGCACGACGCACTCGCAGTTGACGGAAGAGGAGCAGTTTGAGACAGGGGTAACGCCCGATTTCATTCGCTTGTCCGTTGGTCTGGAGACGGTCGATGACCTGATTGATGACCTGGATCAAGCGTTGAAGGCTGCTGTGATCGAGGCTGGTGAAACGGCGAGCGTATAGGTATGTAGGCGGCAGGTTAGGTCGACTCGGCCATCGCCCACCCCAGGGTGCCCCTCGCGGGTACCTTGGGGTGGTAGGGTGGTCTGTCGATGATAACCTTGTAGACATTTAAGTTGGATTGTTTGGTGATGTTATTATGAAATCTCATGTACAGGTTTTAAAATTTGGTGGTACTTCTGTGGGCAATGGTGAGCGTATCCGGCGGGTTGCGCATATTGTTGTGGATACGTTCAAGGAGGCGGAAGAGGCTTTTCCTGTGGTGGTGGTCTCGGCGATGGCGAAGGTGACTGACCAGCTGTTGCGTATGGCCGCGCAAAGTTACGCGGGTGAGGAAGAAGTTTGTCAGCGCGAATTCGCCGCGCTTAAGCAGAAGCATAACGAAGCGGTGGAGAAGGTTGTGCGTAGCTTGTCGGCACGCGCAATGTTGTATCAACAGTTAGAAACGGCGTTCACTGCGCTGGAAGGCGATATTGCCGCATTGACTGGCATGCAAGAGGGCAGCTATGCGGATGTACAGTTGCGCACTGCCGCTGTTGGCGCGTGGGGAGAGCGTTTAGCGGTTTTGCTGGTAGCGGCGGCCATCACAGAGATTGGCATTGAGGCTGTACCTGTGCGTGAGGAGATTATTATCACTGCGCAGCCAGAGACGGAGAATGTCCACACGGCGGGTGTGGTGATTGGCGCGGAACCATTACAGGGCGAGACGCGTGCCAATGCGCAGGCATTGCTCTTTCCTTTGATTGAGCAGAATAAAGTTCCTGTGGTGGCAGGTTTTATCGGGCGCACACTGACTAATGTTGTGACCACGTTGGGTCGCAACGGGTCGGATTATTCGGCCAGTGTGATTGGTGCGGCCCTGGATTGTGTGGAAGTGACCATTTATACCGACGTGGATGGAGTCTTGACGGCTGACCCGCGCCTGGTGATGAATACGCGTTTGCTGGCGAAGTTGTCCTATGCCGAGGCGGCGCGACTCTCCTGGTTTGGGGCGAAAGTGCTGCATCCACGCACGCTGATTCCTATCGCGTATCGCAATATACCGGTGCGTGTGCGCAACACTTTTCGACCGCAAATTCGTGGCACGGTGGTTGGTCCCGAAGGCAGACAGCCGAGTGGAGCGGCGGCTATTACGGTGCGTCGTCACCTGGCATTGATTACAGTGGAGAGTACCAACCTGTTTGGGGTGCCGGAGAATGCTGGTCACGTCTTTGTGCTGGCGGCTCGAGCGGGGGCGGCTCCGATAGTCATTTGTTCGTCTTCTGGACACCATTTGTCCTTTGTGGTGGAGGAGCAGGCGGCTGAAGCTATTGTGACGGTACTGCAACATGATATGGGCGATTGGCGTGTGCGCAGTAGGAGCGGGCTGGCGGCCTGTGCCTGTATTGGCACAGGATTTACGGCTGACCCGATGAGTCCTGCCCGTGCCATCGCGGCCCTGGTGCGTGAGCGCATTCCTGTCATTGCGCAAGGAGCGTCGGAACTGGGCATTTCGCTGATTGTCAAGGACGCGGATAGCGAACGGGCGTTGCGGGGGTTGCATCGAGATTTGATCGCACCGGTCATTCCCCTGGTGCGGCATGCTGCCCAGGAAAAGAAACGCAGTGTGTTGTAAATTGTAATAGATGCCCGGTGCAGGAGGAAAATTATGTCGTTACAACAACGTATTCCGGTGGCCGTATTGGGCGCGACGGGCATGGTTGGTCAGCGTTTCATCGAGCTGTTGCAGGGACATCCGTGGTTTGAACTGGTGGCTGTGGCGGCTTCAGCTAAGCATAATGGGCGTCCGTATGCTGAGACGACGCGTTGGCGACTCCCTGGAAGCGAAATGCCTGCCGCGGTGGCGCGACTACCCATTGTGGAGTGCAGGGCGGAGGCACTGGCAGGTGCGAAGATTGCTTTCTCGGCATTGCCGGGCGAGATCGCCGGTGATATCGAGGCCGCGTGTGCTCAGGCGGGTATAGCGGTGTTCAGCAACGCGAAGAATTATCGGATGGCTGCTGATGTGCCGCTGATTGTGCCGGAGGTGAATGCCGACCATGCTGTTGCTATTGTGGGGCAGCGTAAGCTACGCAATTGGTCGGGTTGTATTGTCACCAACGCCAATTGTTCGGCTACACCGTTGGTGATGGCTCTCAAGCCATTGCAGGAAGCCTTTGGTTTGCGCAAAGTGTTTGTTACGACGCTACAAGCTATCTCCGGTGCGGGCTATCCGGGGCTTCCATCTTACGATATCCTGGATAATGCTATTCCCTATATCCCTGGGGAGGAACCCAAACTGGAGGCTGAGACGTTGAAGATGCTGGGTAGTTGGCAAGAAGGGAAGGGCTTTACGGATGCTCCTGTGGTGGTCAGTGCGCATTGCAACCGAGTTGCCACACGGGAGGGACATTTAGAGTGTGCCAGTGTAGAGTTGGAACGCGATGCGACGGCGGAAGAGATTATCGCGGCCTGGGAGAGCTATGTGCCGGAGCCACAGCAACTGCGACTGCCCAGCGCACCAGAACGCGCCTTGCTCTACCGCAGTGAACCGGATCGACCGCAGACCTTGCGCGATCGAGACGCGGGAAAAGGTATGACGGTGACTATTGGTCGGTTGCGGCCTTGTCCGCTTTTCAGCTACAAATTTGCCTTGCTGGGTCACAATACCATTCGTGGTGCGGCAGGAGGGTCAATTTTGAATGCTGAGCTGTGTGTCAGCAAAGGGTTAATTTAAGCAGATTTTTGGGTTTGATTGACTCTTGTCATCCAAGTACTCTGATGCTACGCTTTATACAGATCATTGAAATGCGATTTGCATGAAAAGAGAACGCAAAGGAGAAAAATAAGATGGCAGAACGAATGAAGTATGCTAAGGTTGCCTCTGGTGCCTATCGCGCCATGGCCGGACTAGAAAAATATGTACGCGAGAGTGGGCTTGAGAAGTCTCTGCTCGAACTGGTGAAGCTTCGTGCCTCCCAGATCAATGGCTGTGCCTACTGTCTCGATATGCACTGGAAGGATGCGCGTGCCAGAGGTGAAAGCGAACAACGTCTCTATAGCCTTGCCGCCTGGCGCGAAACATCTTTCTATACAGAGCGGGAGCGTGCGGCCCTGGCCTGGACGGAGGCCGTGACGCTGATCGCGAATAGCCATGCTCCGGACGAGATTTACGAGCAAGCACGTCAACATTTCAACGAGGAGGAGCTTGTGAACTTGACGATGGCTATTGTCGCGATCAATAGCTGGAACCGCCTCGCCATCAGCTTCCGTACAGAACCGGGGAGCTATCAGCCTGCTGAACAGCATTAAAAGGTAGTGATTGGATGGTAGTGAGTTTGTGCTCAATCTATCTCACGGAAGCCACGCCCTGCCACCCCAGGGTACCCGCAAGGGGGACCCTGTCTGGGGGACAGGTAACCCCTTGCGGGTACCCTGGGTGCGGGACTATCAAC
>JBPCJY010000076.1:0-8098 GCA_051004815.1 Ktedonobacteraceae bacterium | reverse complement strand
TCCTTTTTCTTTTTTCTTCCTCCCGCCTTGCTGCCGCCGAAGCCTCCCTTTCTGGCCCCCGGGGTCTCCCCCCCCCCCGCTCAGCATGACATTCCCCCTCGCCGATGCCTTTCCCCAAAAAACCTCCCAGTGAAAGGCCGGGGTCTGGGGTGTTCCCCAGTTCCTCCTTTTCTCCGCCGCCGAAGGCGGCAACAAAAGACTGTTGAGAAACCCTGTGACCTTTATCTATCTCCCTTGCGTCATGCACACATACTAGTTAAACTAATAAAGTGAAGAATATGACGGCAAGGGAGATTGTCAGCCTATGCCCATTATCGAGTGTATAGAACTCACCAAAGCCTATGGCAAGCACATAGCACTCAATAACCTCACACTCACCATCAACGAAGGCACATCCTTTGGTCTGCTGGGTGAGAATGGAGCCGGTAAATCGACACTGGTGCGCTTATTGATGGGCTTCATCTTTCCCACCTCTGGGCGCGTACGCGTTTTGGGAGAAGAGCAGGTTGCGCGTGCCCATGCTCGCATTGGCTACGCCCATGAACGCCCTATCTTTGAGACTCGTTTTTCGGGCCGCAGTTACCTCGCCTATCTCGGCAAGCTGGCTAGTTTATGGGACACGACCAACAAAACACGTATCACAGAAGTGCTGGAACAGGTGAACTTACAAGAAGCAGCTGATCGCTCCATCGGCACCTACTCCAAAGGGATGCTGCAACGCCTGGCTATCGCTCAGAGCTTGATGGCCAATCCTGCCCTGTTAATCCTGGATGAGCCGACCAGTGGTCTTGACCCACGCAGCCAATGGGAGATACGCCAGATCATCGCGGCCCTGCGCAAACAGGGTAAAGCTGTCCTGCTCTGCTCACACTATCTCGCTGAGGTCGAGGCCCTGTGCGATAGCGTGGGCATTCTGCGTCGCGGCGAACTGATCTTGAGCGGCACTGTAGCCGATCTGCTCCATGCACAGGATGTCGTAGAGATTGTGCTGGCCCACGACCAATCCGCCACAGAGGTGGTAGCCCATCTAAACATCGCCGATCAGATCATTGAAGCACAAGGCAACGTGCTGCGTATCACCGACAAAACCCAGACCAACATCCTCTCTGCACTGGTGCAGGCCAATATCGCCATAGCCTCGCTCAATCCCTTGAGCCGCACCCTTGAGGATGTCTACGTCCAAACGACACGCGCCGCCGACAACCCAGCCACAACAATAGCCAGTGGCAACCAGATGCAAGGAGGCAAGCCATGAGCAGTAGAAGTCAAGAAACACAACCCATTCCATTATTAGACACCCCTCATGCACTCAAAGCCTTCTGGCGTTTGCCCAGCCTCACCATTGCTCGTTTTACACTGGCCAGTTACGTGCGCAGTGGCTGGATTGTGGGTGATATTGTCCTCGTCTGGCTCTTGTACGCCATATTTTTCCTGGAATTTGGCGGCAACGTGTCCTATTTCTATGGTACAGCCACGCAAGGACTGGGCGTCGTAACCATCCTCGGCACGGTGGTCATGGTACAGCGAGCAATGAACGCCCGTGTCTATCTTCCCTTGTCGCGCATCACCTCGCGCTCGGCCTATATTCGCGGCCTGGTCATTGCTACGGCGGTCTTGCGTATCCCCCTCTTCTTGCTGCTCATGATGCTAGCCATGGCCCACCACAATTTCTCGCCACCCCCCTGCACCTTCATGAATTGTATCGAGGGAGCCACCATCAGCAACATGCTGCCCGGTGCTATCGGCCTACTGGCAATTTGCATCGTGATCTCCACGCTGATCGTCACCTTTTCCGCACCCATCGCCACGCGCCACACCCGCATGTTGCTCCTACTCTGGTTCGCCGCCGTTCTCTACTCCAATACCAGCCCCGGCCCGGTAGCAGCCTTCCTCGGCATCTCCCGCATCCCCTTGATACCCCTTTCCATCTGCTACAGCTTTGGCACCACAGCCACCATCGGCTGGTCCGGCATCGGCGCACTGCTACTAATGGCGATCTATGTCGTAGCCCTGACATTGCTTGGTGAATATTGGCTGCGGCGAAGGGATTTGATTTTGCAGTAAAACAGCAGGGCAGTATTTGCCCTGCTGTTTTAGGCAACTTTTTTTGCTCGCCAAATCAGCCTTTGGCTGTTGTATTATATAGTTTCCAATAACCAGCGCACCGTTTTTTCGTCAGGGGCTTTGTAAATGAGCCGAATAAGCTCGCGCAGACTCTCAAGTTTCTGGATTTGCTCAATCCGCTCCTGAGCAAGTTCGGCCAGATCAGGGTAATCCCCTTTTACCGCGATCAAAGCCATCTCCTGTAACCCCTGCACTTTCCCTCTTTGTTCCCCTTTGCTGATCCGCTTTTGCACATCGGGATTGTCATCGATCAGGCTATCGTATTGCATGCTCAGTTCCTCCATATAGCACTTCTACATGATACTGTAACATACGATCAGCCATTTCGCTATCCAAACCTGTCTGCAATTCCATGTTCAGGATATGAGGCTTTCCCATATACTGGATCCGGTAAACAAGGTCTGCTCGTATCGACTCTCGCTCACTTTCCGAGTTCCCCTCGCTCTCTATCTGTGCGCCTGGAATGAATTGGGGTATAATTTCTGCTGCATAACTACCCATTAGCCCCTTCAAGGCACTATCATATGGCTGATGTGATTGCTGCTTGTTAACCCGCTCAGGCTCTGTTGCATTTTTCGTGATGGGGCGAGAAGTGGTATCATAGAAGAAAACAATCCTCATACTCCAGGTGATCCTCATTGAAAACGAATCCCATGCTTGCCACGCTTGCTACTCAGTTCCTGCTTCTTCCTGCCGCTATGCAAGTGGAAGAGGTCGTGCTAGACAAGAACCTGCTCATGCTGGTGCTCTTGTCAGCGCAATTGACCGCAACGTGTCCATATCTTTGCGCTGAAAAGATGAGTGGCCTGAGCGCTTCGCTCTCCCCCCTCGTGTGCTCAACTACCTACCCCAAGCAAAAAGAACTCGGCAGCACCATGCTACCAAGTTCCTGGCTTGCCAGATGGAATGTGCTCCACGGCGTGCCCTCAGCTCACCGCTTTCTTCACGAGCTCGCCGATCCTTGCCTCTTCAGCGGCAGTCAACTCCTTCAGCGCGAAGGCGACCGGCCACAAGGCACCTTCGTCGAGGGTAGCGCTGTCGTTGAAGCCCAACGTCGCGTACCTCGTCTTGAACTTGTGCGCGGGTTGGAAGAAGCAGACGACCTTGCCGTCCTTGGCATACGCGGGCATCCCGTACCAGAGCTTCGGCGAGAGGGCTGGCGCACTAGCTTTGATGATCGCATGGAGCCGCTCGCCGAGGGCGCGATCCGGTGCCGACATCTCGCCGATCTTGGCGAGCACGGCGCTTTCCCCGTCCGCCTTGTCCGCTTTCAGTTCTTGGACGCGTGCCCTCATCGCGCCTCGTTCCTCGTCCGTAAATCCCTTGATCGCCTTCGCGGGCTTCTTCGTCGCCTTCTTGTCGACGTTGTCTTCGATAGACATAGGAGAGGCTCCTTTCTGTGGGGTAGGTCAGGGTAAGCGTGTCTTACACCTGTCAAATAAACGGTGAAAGGTCTTCCATCGATCAGTATATCATGTTTGTGTATACAGAGTAGGTATCAAGTGGAACTCCATCACGCAAAGTGCTACAGAGGCCCCACTTACGCTGACGAGCCACAGAATACCCCCTCACAATTTGTAGTAGCATCATACCATGCCGCTTTCTCATTGACAAGCGTACTACTATTGAACTTAACACCGCCTACCTATTGCATCTCGTACGTGACTCAGTTATACTACAGTGACACGAGAAATATCCCTCGTGTACAACAAAATAACAAAATATACTCCAGCGATGATGAAGAGGAGTAACCCGCAGGTGGTAGCAGCGAGTCGATACATGGTGCGAGATCGGCAACCCCCAACGGGCGAACGGCACTTCGGAGCTGGATTGAATGAGTGGCTTCACATATCGTGAAGAAGCAGGGTGGAACCGCGCTTTATGTCGTCAGTCGTAGTAGCCCCAGGCCTACGCGGGCATATATTCGTCCCTGGGCGTCAACAGATGATCGTTAGACGCCTGGGGCGTTTTTTTGAGGAGGACCACTCATTATGACACAGGTTGAAAGCAAAACAACCAGCAATGACACGCCGTTCGTGCCCATTGAGAAAATCGTCGCCCTCTGCAAACGGCGCGGTTTCGTCTACCCCAACTCGGAAATTTATGGCGGCGTTTCCGGCATCTATGACTTCGGGCCGCTCGGCGTCGAACTGCGCAACAACATTCGCCGCTACTGGTGGTGGTCGATGGTGCAGTTGCACGATAATGTCGTTGGCATTGAGGGCGCGATTATTACCCATCCCAGGGTATGGGAAGCTAGCGGTCACGTCGAAAACTTCGTCGATCGCCTGGTGGATTGCAAGAACTGCAAACGCCGCTTCCGCATCGACCATCTCCCAGAAGAGAATGTCCTGCAAAATAAGTGTCCCGTATGTGGCGGCGAATTGACCGAGCCGCGCCGCTTCAACCTCTTGATGGAGACCTACCTGGGCGTGGTTGAAGGCGAGCGCATGAAAACCTACCTGCGCGGTGAAGCCTGCCAGAACATCTACCTGGATTATGACAACGTAGTCAAATCCTCGCGTGTGCAGATTCCCTTTGGCATCTGCCAGATCGGCAAAGCCTTCCGCAACGAGGTAACGCCGGGTAACTTCCTCTTCCGCCAGCGCGAATTCGAGCAATGGGATCTGCAATTCTTTGTCCATCCCAGCGAGATGCAACAATGGTTTAACTTCTGGAAAGAAAAACGTTTCGAGTGGTACTTGGGACTGCTCAATCACAAGGATCGCCTGCACTTCCGCGAGCATGGCAAAGATGAGCTAGCCCATTATGCCAAACAAGCCTTTGACATCGAGTATCAAACAATTCTCGGCTGGCAAGAGTGGGAAGGCATTCACTGGCGGCAGGACTGGGACCTCTCGCGCCACAGTGAGTATAGTGGTCACGATTTGAGCTATAGTGACCCCATTACCAAAGAGCGTTATATTCCCTGGATTGTCGAAACATCGGGCGGTGTTGATCGCACCTTCCTCAACCTGCTACTCGATGCCTACGAGGAAGAGCCTGATCCATCCGGGAAAGAGGCACGCACAGTCTTGCGTCTGCATCCAACCATCGCCCCTGTTAAAGTGGCCGTGCTGCCGCTACAGAAAAACAAGGAGGAGTTGGTCTCGACCGCCAAGAATATCCATCACACGTTGCGGCGTCTAATGGTAACGCAGTATGACGACGTAGCAAATATCGGTCGCCGTTATCGCCGCCAGGACGAGATTGGAACGCCCTACTGCGTCACCATCGACTTCCAAACCTTGGACGATCAGACGGTAACATTACGCGAACGCGACAGCATGACGCAGATCCGCCTACCCATCGCGGAACTGCCCATGTACCTGTTGGAGCGCGTCACCTGGCGTTAGTAATCAACAAAAGGTTTCAAGGTGGCTGGTCGTTTGTGGCCAGCCACCTTGATTTTATTAAGAACTATGATACCAGGGGATGAGCCGTGTCTTTTGTACTTTCGCATTCGTCTGGTATAGTGAATAGAGGGAACAACACATTCACACTATGCAAGCAAAAAGGATGCAAATCATAAAATGACTCGGATACTCTCTTATAATATTCTGGTGGGTGCTACCCGCCGTGTTAACCAACTGGCCGACATGATTACGGCTGCCAATCCCGACATTGTGGGACTCGTCGAAGCAACCAATCCCCACGTCGTCGAGGAACTGGCACGACGCCTGGGAATGCAGCATGTGATGAGCGCGTATCCTCATCATATACAAGATTGGCAAGTCGCACTCCTCAGTCGCTTGCCCATTATCGCATCAAAAACACATCTCACCTCCCAGGATATAACCAAGCCAGTGCTCGAAGTATGCCTTGAAGAGCCTGATGGCACCCAGTTCACCGTCTTTGTCACCCATCTCTCCGCCGCCTTCAGCCACGGTTGGGCAGGCGATGCCATTCGACGGCGCGAGGTGCGCGAGCTTATTCGCATTATGGGCGAGCACAGCGGCACGCCACACCTGATTATGGGCGATTTCAATTCGCTATCCCCCGGCGATCCGTTCAGAGCCAGTGCGTTATTACGCTATATCGTCAAACTGGATATAAACTATCAGAAAAATCCCTCCGCAACGATCGGACATCCCTATCTCGATTTCGTGGTACCAGCACCACTGCGCATCTTCACTCCCTTGCTGCGTATCATCCCACGCAGCAAAGTACTCTGTTGGCTGTTCGATGCCGCAGCTTCGCTCTACGCGCCCAGGGGCTGCATCAGCCTCTTAAAGAACGCGGGCTACATCGACTGCTTCCGCGAGCTCAATCCAGCCGCAAAAGGTTTTTCCTGCCCGTCCGCCGCGCCAGCCGGTCGCATCGATTACATCTTCGCTAGTCCCGAATTAGCGCAAAACCTCTCCCTGTGCTATATCCCCACCGAAGGCAATGGCACCTCTGGTGAAGCAGCCAGTGACCACCTACCAGTAGTAGCTGAATTTGGCTTGCCCATAAAAAAGAGCTTATCTACGGAACATGTGATGGAAGCTGGTGAGGAAGTACAAGTATAAGCACTGGACAGATAAAAGGGGTGAGAGTCAAGCTCTCACCCCTTTTATCTGTCCAGTGCTTATTGGAAAACATCTTTTGTTTTCTCAAACAGATTGCGGAAGATGTTTTTATCGTTCTGTTCGCTTTGTTCACGTTCGAGGCGTGCAAATTCCTCAAGCAAGCGTTTCTGCTCTGTCGTCAAGCTCGTTGGCGTCACCACCTTGACAATGATATGCTCATCGCCACGCGCACTACTATGCACCACCGGCACACCCATCCCTTTGAGCCGGAAAGAGCGATTGCTCTGCGTACCCGCGGGAATCTTGAGCATGGTAGATTTTCCATCCACCGTCGGCACCTCTACCTCGTCGCCCAGGGTAGCCTGCGTAAAACTGATCGGCAGATCGTAGTGAATATCGTTGCCCTGCCGTTTGAAAAACTGGTGCGGCTTGACGGTGAGCACGACGTACAGATTGCCCGGCGTACCACCACGCGCACTCACTTCACCTTCACCGGTCACACGCACATTGATACCATCATCAACACCTGCTGGAATGTTGACCACAACTCTTCTGTTGTTACGGACACGTCCTTGGCCACGACACTTCTCACAAGGCGTCGTGATTACACGTCCCTCACCACGACAGCGTTCACACATCGTGACGTTGACAAATTGCCCGAAGATAGACTGCTGCACACGACGAATCTCACCCGTACCCTGGCAAGCGGAACAGCGCGAAGTCGATGTCCCCGGTTGCGCTCCATTGCCACGACAGGTCTGACAGGTTTCCCAGCGCGGTAGCTCAATCTCTTTCTGACAACCAAAGACCGCCTCCTCAAAGGTAATCGTCATTTCATAGCGCAGATCAGCACCGCGTTGCGTCCCTGAACGTCGCTGCGAACTCGCCGCCGTACCAGCAAAGAAGGTCTCAAAGATATCATTAATGTTGCCAAAACCGGCAAAGTCACTATAACCTGCTCCACCTGTGCCATTCCCAACACCAGCATGCCCAAAGCGGTCATAGGCGGCACGCTTTTGTGCATCGTTCAGCACTTCATAGGCTTCATTTATTTCGATAAAGCGGGCTTCCGCTCCCTGCTCTTTGTTGGCATCCGGGTGATACTGTTTCGCAAGACGACGATAAGCCTTTTTAAGCTCGTCTTCGCTCGCGCTGCGTGAAACACCCAATACCTCGTAATAGTCCCGTTTGTTAGTGGCCATCGACCAGTCCTTTTTCTGCGAAAACAGGGCGCGATACAATCCGCGCTACCACATTCAATGCCAATTTACTCTGTTCCTGTAATGTTACAATGCGCCACACCTTTATGCAAGAGTTATAGCCATCTTGGCAGCAATTCCCACCCATCCCCGCCCCAGGGTGCCCGTGAAGGGTCCCCTGGGGCGGGGATGGGTGGGGGTTGTTTCGGGTTTCTCGTCCTCTTCCCCCTCCACGGCGTCCTTCCAAGTCGGCTCCTTGTTCGG